>CANPZX010000001.1 GCA_947589195.1 uncultured Bacilli bacterium
TTTTTTAAATTTTTTATCCTTTTTTATGGTTATTTTATTTTTTTAATTACTGGTTTATATATTCTTTAAATTAACATGTAGGAAAAATAGCCGAAAGGTTAAGAGAACTAATAAGACAAAGTTGCAGCAAAAGAGGAATTACTATTATACGCGGAAGTATTGGAAAAGAACATGTGCATTTGTTGGTATCATGTCCACCTAATATATCAGTAAGTGAAATGATAAAATACATAAAGGGAAGAAGTAGTAAAAAATTACAAGAAGAATATAAAGAATTAAGAAAAAAATATTGGGGACAACATTTGTGGAGTCCGGGATATTTTTGTAGAAGTGTAGGAAATGTCACAAAAGAAATAATAGAGGAATATATTGAAAATCAAACAGAAGAAGAGGACGATATATTTAAAATTGTTGAATGACTTTAGTCATATGAGCGGCTTTCAGTCGCTAAAATAAGCCCTACACTTTCAGTGTAGGGTGGTTAACAAGATACATTTCCTACCTCTTCATCTGTCATTTTTATGTATTTCTTATGGGAAAAAGAAGTAGAAATATTATCTTTATTAAGAAATAGCGATAGGGTAAAAACTTTGAAAAGAAAAATAAATTAAATTATATTTTATATAATCCTTTTTTAAAGGTGATTATTATTTAGTTACAAAACTACTACTTAATTGACTTTAAATTAAATATAATGTAAAATACAAGTGCAAAAAAGAGAGGATTTACTTAATATGATCAAGAAAGTTTTTTTAATATTAAAAAGTATTTTAAGTGTTTTAATAATTGCTATATCAGTTTATTTATTATATATTATTCAAAAATTAGCTATTATTCCAGATAAATATTATTTTTTATTACTAGGTTTTTTAACTATTTTAAATATCATAACAATAATTGGATTATTTTCGAAAAATAAAATATTTAAAATAATAAGTATTATTTTATTTATACTTATTGGAACTATTGATATCATAGGGATTAAATATGGGAAAGATACTGATGAATTTTTAACTAATGCTTTTGATAATTTTCAAACGGAAACGAGAGTATTTCATATTGTTGTTAAATCGAGTAGTGATATAAAATCTTTAAGTGATTTAAATAACTTAGATATTTCTTATTATACATTCTATAATGAAGATGAAAATATCAAAAAAGCTATTAATGAACAAGTATCTAATGCAAATATTCTTCCTCATGATGATTTATATGATGGCTTTATTAATTTTTTAACAGGTCATTTGACAGCCTTAGTAATTGATGATGGCTATTTAGAAGTTTTAAGTGAAGCTTATGATAATTTAGATACTAGATTAAGAATTCTTTATACTTTTGAAATTGAAAGTAAAAAAGAGGAAGAAGAAACACCCACACCAAGTAATCCGGAAGAATCTACGCCAAGTGCTAGTAGAACCCAAATAAATAAAGGTAATTCTTTTAATGTTTATTTATCTGGTAGTGATTCCCGAAGTCAAAATATCGCGAATAAAACAAGAAGCGATGTCAATATGATATTAACAATCAATCCGGATACTAAAACGATTTTACTTACTAGTATTCCTAGAGATTATTATGTCCAAATTCATAATCAAACTGGTTTAAAAGATAAACTTACTCATTCAGGGATATATGGTTTAGATCGTTCCAAAGAAACTGTCGCCGATTTATTTAATATTGATATGGATTATGCTGTTAAAGTAGGTTTCTCAGCCGTAGTTGAAGTAGTTGATTTAGTGGGTGGTGTTGACATTAATAGTGATAAAACCTTCAACTCTTATCATATTAAAGGTTGGGTAGTTGAAAAAGGTATTAATCATATGGATGGAGCCCATGCTCTTGCTTATGCTAGAGAACGTTATGCTTATGCTAGTGGGGATAGACATCGGATTTTAAATCAACAACAAGTTTTAGAGGCTACTTTAAAAAAGATTATGGCTGATAAAAGTATTTTACTTAAATATGATGAATTATTAACTTCTTTAAGTAAATTATATATAACGGATATTCCTCGGGAGAAAATAGCTGACATGATTAAAATGCAACTTAATAATATGGCTTCTTGGACTTTTTTAACCCAAAGCGTTGATGGGACCGGTTCAATGCAACATACTCATGTTACGCCTAAAAGTAATTTATATGTAATGATACCTAACCAAAGTACTGTTAATAGTGCTAAAGAACAAATAATCAAAGTAATGGAAGCTCGTTAAAAAACTAATTATCTTGATTAGTTTTTTTTAATTTTATTAGTTTACAAACTATCGTTCGATATAATATAATTAAGAAATGAAAGGGTGACTAAGATGAATTACATTAAAGGTAAAATTCATTCCACGATTTATCAAAATCCTAATGGCTATTTTGTAGGTACTTTTAAAATTAAAGAGACAACTGATGAAGATATGGAAAGTTTTATTAATAAAACAGTTACTATTACTGGAAATATTTTACAACCCAATGAAGAAGAAACTTATATTTTAATGGGTGAATATACTCGTCATGAACGATATGGTTTTCAATATAAATTTTTAAATTATGAAAAAGAAAAACCCACTAGTACAGATGCCATTATTGAATTTTTGACTAGTCCTTTAATTAAAGGTTGTGGGGAGAAAACCGCCAAAAAAATAGTTGATACTTTAGGTGAAAATGCTCTTGACTTAATTAAAGAGAATATATCAAATCTTTTTTTAGTGCCAGAAATGACGGAAAAAAGAGCTAATTCTATATATGAATCCTTATTAGCTCATTCTAGTCAAGATGATTTAATCATTGAACTTAAAAAATATGGTTTTAGTGTTAGTGAAGCAACAAGATTAATTAATAAATTTAAAGATAATACTAAAATATTTTTACAAGAAAATTTATATCGTTTTAAAACTTTAATTGATTTTAAAAAATTAGATAATATTTATATAGCTAATTTTGGGGATGATACTAATTTACGAAAAAAAGAATGTCTTCTTGAAACAATGAAAATAATTAGTGATACAATTGGAGATATATATTATAGCGAAGAAGAAATATATGAGGGATTAAAAAATAATTTTAAAATAATATTATTAGAAGAAGAATTTATTAATTTATTAAATGAATTAGTTAATGAAAATTACTTAGTTAAATATGAGGATAGATTTTATTTAAAAGAAAACTATAAGATGGAACATGATATAGCTAATAATTTAATTAATATTAATAGTCTTCCTAAAAAAGATTTAAAAAATTTTTCGGGGAGTTTAAAAGCTTTAGAAGAAGCTATTAATGTTTCTTATAATCATGAACAAGAAGAAGCTATTAAAAATGCATTAGAAAATCGGATAAGTATTATTTCCGGAGGTCCAGGAACTGGTAAAACAACAATCATCAATGCTATTACGAGATTATATGGACAAATGTATAAGTTATCTCCTATTGAAACTATTACCTCAATTGCTCTTTTAGCTCCTACCGGAAGGGCAGCTAAAAAACTAGCGGAATCAACTCATTTACCGGCTATGACAATACATCGTTATTTAAAATGGAATAAAGATACTAATGACTTTGGTATAAATGAATATAATAAAAATAATCATAAATTAATAATTGTTGATGAAGTAAGTATGATTGATACCTATTTATTTGATGCTCTTTTAAAAGGGATAAATACTAATATTCAACTTATCTTAGTTGGTGATACTTTCCAATTACCAAGTGTCGGGGCTGGCCTTATTTTAAATGATCTAGTGGCATCTAACTTATTTTCCTATACCCCTCTTTTACATATTTATCGGCAAAGTTCTAATTCTTATATTGCCTATTTAGCTAAAGAAATAAAAGAACATGATTTAAGTGAAAATTTCTTAGAAAAACATGATGATTATAACTTTATTGAAGTACCAAGTTCTAGTATTACCTCAACTCTAAAAGATATTTGTTTAAAAAGTATCGAAAAAGGTTTAAAAATAGATGATTTACAAATTTTAGCTCCAATGTATAAAGGCGAAAATGGAATTGATAACTTAAACTTAACTTTACAAGAGTTATTTAATCCTCCAAGTAAAGAAAAAAAAGAAACTAAGTATTTTGATATAACTTATCGGGAAAATGATAAAGTTTTACAATTAGTTAATAATCCGGATTGTAATGTTTTTAATGGGGATATTGGTTATATCAAAAAAATCGAAACTAAATTATTACCCAAGAAAAAAGAAATAATTACAATTGATTTTGATGGTAATTATGTTGAATATCAAAAAGAAGATTTATATATGATTAAGCATGCTTATGCGATTACAATTCATAAAAGTCAAGGTAGTGAGTTTGCCCATGTTTTAATGCCGATAAGTAAAAACTATTATAAAATGCTTTATAATAAACTTATTTATACAGGTGTTTCTCGGGCGAAAAAAAGTTTAGTAATTGTTGGGGAAAAAACGGCCTTTTTAATGGCGGTAAATAATGATTATAGTAAAAATCGCAAAACAAGTTTAGCTGAATGTTTAATGCATAAATTTTAAATTAATGGGTACCTTAAGTTTAGGGATGTGAGAAAATGAAAAAAATGATGCTAGCAACAACTATTGGCATGGCTTGTGGTATAGGTTTAACAGCTTATGTTTTAACTAATAAAAATACGAAGAAAAATGCTGATAAATTATTAAATACCATGATGGATAATGCTAATAATATGATGAAAAAATAAAGTTATTCTTTATTTTTTTTTATTGTTTCGTGCTATAATAATTTGTGTAGGTGAAAACATGAAACGTAGTGAAATAAATAAAGAAGAACTAAGTCCGATGATGCGGCAATATTATGATTTAAAAGAAGAATATAGTGAAGAATTATTGTTTTTTCGTTTGGGCGATTTTTACGAATTATTTTTTGAAGATGGCGAAATAGCTTCTCGGGAATTAGAACTTACTTTAACGGGAAAAAATGCCGGATTAACCGAAAGAATTCCCATGTGTGGGGTTCCATTTCATTCCGTTCAACCTTATATTGAGAAATTAGTCAATAAAGGTTATAAAGTAGCTATATGTGAACAATTAGAAGATCCGAAAGATGCTAAAGGCATGGTAAAAAGGGGAGTTGTTCAAGTAATAAGTAAAGGAACTATTGTTGATTCCGAATTATTAAGTGAACATGAAAATAACTATATTGCTAGTGTTTTAGATTTTTCTTTTACCTATGTTTTATGTTATGCAGATATCTCGACGGGATATCTAGGAGTCATGAATGTTGAGCATAAAACCGATAAACTCTTAAATGAAATATTAAATTTAAAAATAAAAGAAGTAATCTTAAAAGATAAAAGCGATTTAGAATTAATCGGCATCCTAAAAGGTAGTTATGGTATTGAAGTATCGATAAGTGATGGTTTTATCACCGATAATGCTTTGGTTGATAGTGTAGATGATATTCGTTTTAAAGAAGGAATAAAACATTTACTTTATTATTTAATCGTTCGTGAATTAAAAGATGTTTCTCATATTAAAGAAGTCGAAATAATTAATAGAGATGACTATTTAAGGATGGATGTTCATACCATTAGAAACTTAGAATTATTTGAAACTTTAAGATTAAAAGAAAGAACTTATTCCTTAATCTGGCTTCTTGATAAAACGAAAACTAGTATGGGTAGTCGTAAACTAAAAAACTTTATTATGAATCCTTTAAAAGATAAAAATAAAATAAATGAACGATTTGATAAAATTACCACTTTAAATACCGAATTTATTTTAAAAGAAAGATTAAGAGATTTATTATATGAAATATATGATATTGAAAGATTATGTGGGAAAATTGCTTGCGGTTCTTTAAATGCCAGGGATTTATTACAACTTAAAAATAGTCTAAAAGTTTTACCTGAAATAAAAGAAATCTTAACCGAATTAAAATTTGATTATCAACTAGAAACGCATGAAGAAATCTATAATTTATTAGAAAAAGCGATCTATGAAAATCCTCCGGTATCGTTAAAGGAAGGTTTCTTAATTAAAGAAGGTTATAATCAAGAACTAGATGATTTAAAAGAAATAAGAAGTGGGGGTAAAAACTTTATTGCTGATTTTGAAAATAAATTAAAAGAAGAAACGAAGATTAAGAATTTAAAAGTTGGTTATAACCGGGTATTTGGTTATTATATTGAAATATCTAAAGGTCAAATTAAAGAATTACCTAGTAATTTGAATTGGGAAAGAAGACAAACTTTAGCTAATGGGGAAAGATATATTTCCCCAGAATTAAAGGAAAAAGAAGCTTTAATTTTAAATGCCGAAGAAAAGATCATTGAAATAGAATATAATTTATTTAATGAAGTTAAAGAAGAAGTAAAAAAACATTTAATTGCTCTCAAAGATACGGCTGAAATTATTAGTGAGATTGACGCTATTTCATCTTTAGCCGTTTGTGCCGAAGAATATAATCTAGTAAGACCAGAATTAAATGATAAACATATAATTGATATTAAAGATGGGTTCCATCCAGTTATTGAAGTTGTCAGCAATAATGCTTATGTTAAAAATGATTGTTTGATGGACGAAGCCACCCAAACTTTATTAATTACCGGTCCCAATATGAGTGGTAAATCAACCTACATGCGCCAACTAGCGATAATTATCATCATGGCTCAAAGTGGTTCTTTTGTCCCCGCTAAATATGCTAATTTACCAATTATTGATAAAATATTTACGCGGATTGGAGCTAGTGATGATTTAGTAAGTGGCGAGTCAACCTTCATGGTCGAAATGAATGAAGCTAAAAATGCAATTATGAATGCAACAATTGATAGTCTTATCTTATTTGATGAACTAGGTAGAGGAACAGCGACATTTGATGGGATGAGTCTTGCCCAAGCTATCCTTGAATATGTCAACAAAAATATTAAATGTAAAACTTTATTTTCGACTCATTATCATGAACTTACTTCTTTAGAAAGAGAAATGTCTAGTATTAAAAATATTCATGTCGCGGCCTTAGAAGAAAATGGCACAATTACCTTCTTACATAAAATTAAAAATGGCGCGGTTGATAAAAGTTATGGGATTCATGTCGCTCGTCTTGCCGGAATGCCTGAAGAACTAACTAAAAGAGCAAGTGAAATCTTAGCCTTTTATGAGAATAATAAAACTAAAGAAAAAGCGGATAATAAAGTTCAACTTGAAATGGTTTTTGATGAACCAGTTGTTCCCAATAAACTAAAAGATTATTTAGATAAAATAGATCCTGTTTACATGACCCCAATGGAAGCTATCAACAAATTATATGAATTAAAAGAATTAGCTAAAAATGACAAGTAAATGTCAATATAATTATTTAAAATTTTAAGAATTAAGAGATTAATAGTATAATAAAATTAATTAAGAAGGAGTGATAAGAAATGGAAAATCATTTAATAAATTATATAATTAGTTTAATGCCTAAAGGATTTGCTGATATGCAAATGAATGAAAAAGTATTACGTTTTTATTTAACGACTAATTTAAAAAGATTGTTTAATGAAGTAGAAGACTTTTATCCTGTAAAAGATAGTGAAAAAAGTCTTAAAGAAGATGACAAAGTAGTTGGAAATGAAACTCGAGTTAATGTTAACGGGGAAGAATATGCTATCGTAGTTAATAATGAAGGAATTAACTTTAAAAGCTTAACTAATCCTTTAGCTTTTAAAGTATCTTCTAAAAATATGGTTATGAATAATTTTGTTATTAGTATGGATAATGAGGATTGTCTTAATAGCGAATATTATAATGTATCTTTAGGTCAAAATAATTATTATGATTATCAAAAAACTATAACTGATAAAGATAATAATAAAATAGAGCTACCTCTTTATCGTCTTTCTAATATGCGTTTTCGAAAAAATAATAATGAATATTTTAATTTAAGTGTAATTTCTAATAAACAAGCTAATTCTAAATCTTTTTTAAAAAGTTTATATGATTATGTTAATTCTGTTAAAGGCAAAAATGAAAGGCTTATAGCTACTAGTGATGCTTTAGATGATATTTTAGATTATTTACCAGATATTTATGATTCTTTATATGCTGAGACTGTTAAAGCAGAAAAAGCTGAAAATAGTTTACATGCCTAGTTTAAACTAGGTTTTTTTAATATCTTATGATATAATTAACCAAGGTGATGGCAAAATGGCATTAAAACGCAGCGAATTAAGAGAAAAATGTATGGTTATTTTATATCAATATGATTTACTTAAAAAAACTAAAGTAGATATTAATATTGATGAAATAATAAAAGATAATTTAGATATGGAAAATGAATTTGTAAAAAATATTGTTTATGGGGTAATTACGCATGAAAATGAATTAGATACCTTAGCTAATAAATATTTAAAAGATTGGCCAATTGAACGCTTAGATAAAACGGGAAGTGCGATTTTAAGAATGGCTTTATTTGAACTTAAATATATGGATACTCCCGAGATAGTGGTTATTAATGAAGCGATTGAACTAGCCAAGAAATATAGTGATGAAGCGATAAGTAAGATCATTAATGCAGTTTTAGATAAAATAATTAGAGAATAAAAAAGAAGGTGATCATTATGCCAGATGTACTGGAAAAATATCTTAATGTAAGTGATTTAAATGAATATATTAAAACGATGTTTGAAGATAATACTTTCTTACATAAGATCTATTTAAAAGGCGAAATATCTAACTTTAAGAATCATACCCGTGGTCATCTTTATTTTACTTTAAAAGATGATACTTCTAGAATTAGTGCCGTGATGTTCTTTAGTAGTGCAAGAAACCTAAACTTTACCCCGGAAGATGGGATGAATGTTTTAGTAGAAGGGCGTATTTCTTGTTATCCAGCTCAAGGAACTTATCAAATATATGTTGATAAAATGGAAAGAGATGGACTAGGTAATTTATATATTGAATATGAAAAATTAAAGAAAAAATTAGAAATGGAAGGTTTATTTGATCAAAAGTATAAAAAACCTCTTCCGAGATACCCTAAAAAAATTGGGATTATTACAGCTAGTACAGGGGCGGCCATCAAAGATATTTTAAGTACGATTAAAAGAAGATTTCCAATTGTTGAAACAATTTTATTTCCTTCCTTAGTTCAAGGTAAGGAAGCTGCCGCAGATATCGTAAGACAAATAAAGAAAGCTAATGAATTTGATTTAGATCTTATTATCTGTGGTCGAGGGGGAGGATCCATCGAAGACTTATGGGCCTTTAATGAAGAAATTGTCGCCCGAGCTATCTTTGCTTCTAAAATCCCGATTATTAGTGCAGTTGGGCATGAAGTAGACTTTACCATTGCCGATTTTGTTGCTGACATGCGGGCCCCAACTCCGACTGGTGCGGCCGAGATGGCTGTCCCGACCGTCTTTGATACCATTACCATCTTAAAAGCCCAAGAAATAAGATTAACTAAAACCATTAGTCATATCTTAAAAACTAAAGAATCTTTACTTAAAAAATATGAAGATTCCTATATCTTAAAAAATCCGCTTAGCTTATATGAACTAAAAGAACAAAAATTAGATATGTTAATTGAAAAATTAAATAAAACTATGGGGGATACTATTAAAAATAATCAAACCAAGTTAGATTTAATTACGAAATCATATTGTCTTCAAAATCCCTTGAGTTTATATGAACCAGCCAAAATAGAGTTAAATAACTTAACTGATAAATTAAATAATTTAATAAAGAATTGTTTAGCTAAAAAAACTCATCAATATGAATTAATAGTTAATACTGTTAAATTAGCTAATCCCTTAAATATCTTAGAAAAAGGATATTCAATAATCAAAAAAGATAATAAAATAATAAAAGATAGCGAAGATGTAAAACCAAGTGATACTTTAAATATTAGATTGTGTCATGGTGAAATTAAAGCTATTGTAAAGGAGATAAAATAAAATGGAAGAAAAAGAATTAAGCTTTGAAAAAGCCCTTACCAAGTTAGAAGAAATAGTTAAAGAATTAGAAAATGGTTCCGAACTAGAACAGGCAATTGATAAATATACGGAAGCCATGCAATTAATTAAATATTGCAATGAAAAATTAACCACAGCTACAGATAAAGTTAATAAAATTTTAAATGAAAATGGAACTCTTAGTGAATTTAAGATTGAAGAATAGATAAGTATGGAAAATATGAATAAAGAAATAACGAGTCGTGATGTAGATTTCGCATCTTGGTATACTGATGTTGTCAAAAAAGCTGATTTAGTTGATTATTCTAGTTTAAAGGGCAGTATGATTATTCGCCCTTATGGTTATGCTATCTGGGAAGAAATAGTCAAAGTTTTAGACCAAAAATTTAAAGAAACTAATCATGTCAATTTACAAATGCCAATGTTTATTCCGGAAAGTTTATTAAATAAAGAAAAAGAGCATGTTGCCGGTTTTGCTCCCGAAGTTGCTTGGGTAACGCAAGGGGGTTCGGAGCCTTTAGAAGAAAAGTTATGTGTAAGACCTACTAGTGAAGTATTATTTTGTGATCACTTTAAAAAAATAATTAAGTCTTATCGGGATTTACCCCTTTTATATAATCAATGGTGTACGATTGTTAGATGGGAAAAGACGACGCGACCTTTCTTAAGAAGTCGGGAGATTTTATGGCAAGAAGGTCATACCATGCATGCAACAAAAGAAGAAGCTTTAGAAGAAACTTTAAGAATGTTAAAAATTTATGAAGATTTTCAAAAAGATTATTTAGCTTTGCCCGTAATTGTGGGAAAAAAGACCGAAAAAGAAAAATTTGCTGGAGCTTTAGAAACGTATACGGTCGAAGCGATGATGTATGATGGTGTAGCTTTACAAAATGGAACTAGCCATTTCTTTGGTCAAGGTTTTGCCAAAGCCTTTGATATTACTTTTTTAGATAAAAATAATGAACTACAAACCCCATATCAAACCAGTTGGGGGGTAACGACCAGAATGATCGGGGCCTTAATTATGACTCATAGTGATGATCGTGGACTCGTCTTGCCACCCAAAATAGCTCCGATAAAAGTATGCTTAGTGGCTATTAAAAATACCGAAGAAGTACTAGATGCCCTAGCAAATATTAAAGAAGAATTACTAAAAAATGGTATTACTTGTTTCCTTGATGATTCAGCTAAATCTGCCGGCTATAAATTTGCCGAGGCCGAAGTCAAAGGCTATCCTATCCGTTTAGAATTAGGACCTAGAGATTTAGAAAATAAGGAAATTACTTTAGTAAGACGGGATACTTTAGAAAAAGAAGTAATTAGTATTGCAAAAGTTAATAAAGTAATCCCCGAAGTACTTTTAAAAATTCAAGATAATTTATATAACCGGGCTTTAGAAAGACGAAACAGTATGCTTTATGAAGCTAAAAATTACCAAGAATTTCAAGAAATTGCTATAAATAAACCAGGATTTATCAAAATCAATTGGTGTGGCGATGTCGCTTGCGAAGATAAAATTAAAAATGATACCACTTTAAAATCGCGGTGTATAATTCCGGAAGAAGTCGACGGCCCTTGTTGTATCTGTGGGAAAGATGCAAAATACAAAATCTATTTTGGTAAACAATACTAACAATAATTGGCAATAACCAATTATTGTTTTTATTATTATTTTAAAATAGTTAAAACTAGAAATGAAGGTGATTATTATGAAAAGATTAAAAATTATTCTTTTAATGATTTTATGTTTACCTTTAAATGTTTTAGCTTATTCGAGTAAAATAATTGTCGGTGGGGAAAGCATTGGCATAAATATTAAAAGTGATGGTATTTTAATCGTGGGTTTTTATAAAGTAAATGGTAGTGAAATAAAAACCAATCCTTCCCTAAAGGTTGGTGATTATATTAAAAAAGTTAATAATCATGAAGTAAAGACAATTAATGATTTAACTAAAAGTATTGATGATTATATGGTAAATAATGAAGTAATTTTAACTATTAATCGTTCGGGACAAGAATTCAATTCCACTTTAACTTTATTAAAACAAGATGAAATCTATAAAACTGGTTTATATGTTAAAGATAGTATCACGGGGATTGGTACCCTTACTTATATTGATCCAGCTACTCATATTTTTGGCTCTTTAGGTCATGAAATATTGGACTCTAATTCTAATACGCGTATCGAAGTAAAAACGGGTTCAATTTTTAATAGTACGATAACGGGGATTAATAAAAGTGTTGATGGTGACCCAGGGGAAAAGAAAGCTAACTTTAATATTGATAAACAATATGGAATTATTAAGAAAAATACCGCGGTAGGTTTATTTGGCAACTATACTTCTAATTTACCTGGTAAAAAATTAATGGAAGTGGCAAGTCCCGAAGAAGTAAGAATAGGCGATGCTAAAATAATCACCGTTTTAGAAGGTAATAAATTAGAAGAATATATGATTAATATTACTAAAATTAATGAACATAATGATATTAAAAATATTTATTTTGAAATTACCGATGAAAAACTTTTAAATAAAACGGGTGGTATTGTTCAAGGAATGAGTGGTAGTCCTATTATCCAAAATAATAAAATAATCGGGGCCGTCACTCATGTCATTATTGATAATGTTAAAACGGGATATGGCATATTTATTACGACAATGTTAGAAGAAGGCGAAAAATAAGCCTTTTTTTCGACATTATTTTAAACAATCATTTGTTATAACTAAGTTAGGTGATTTAAATGGCCAAAACTTTAAAAATGATTTTTTGCGCTTGTTTTATCGGGGCTACACTGGCTGCCTGTTTTTTCTTTTCCATAAAAGAAACTCCGGAAGCTCTAGAAAAAAGAAGTGTTTATGCTTTTCAACTAGGAGTATATAAAGTTTATGATAATGCTTTAAAAAATCAAGAAAAATACCCGGTAAGTAAAATATTATTTGATGGTGAATATTATCGTTTATTCGGGGCTTTAACCATTAATAATCAAGAATTATTAAAAAACTATTTTAAAGAAGATTTTTATCTTAAAGAAATAATGGTTGATACCAATACTTATAACCTCATTTTAAAATGTGATGAACTTTTAAAGACAGCCTCTTTCGAGAGTTATCCCGAAATTTTTAAAATGGCTTTAGATGGTTTAAATGAATTATAAAATAAAAGATTTACCCTTAGATGAAAGACCTCGCGAAAAACTAAAATTAAAGGGCAGCAAAAGTTTAAGTGATGAAGAATTATTAGCTATTTTATTACGCACTGGCACCAAAAATGAATCAGCCAAAGATTTAAGTATTCGCCTTTTAAAAGAAATAAAAACTTTACATAATTTAAATACTTTATCTTATAATTATCTAATTAGTATTAAAGGCATTAAAGAAGCAAAAGCCCTCACCATCTTAGCGGCTTTAGAATTAGGTAAAAGACTAAATTATAAAAAGGAACCAATAAAGAAAATAAAAACTGGGGAAGATGTCTTAAATCTTTTACAATATGAAATAATTAATCTTCGTCAAGAAAAATTATTTGCCATCTTTTTAAATAGTCAAAATGAAGTAATATCTTATCAAACAATTTTTATTGGTACCCAAAATAAAAGCATTACTCATCCCCGAGAAATATTTTATGAAGCCATTAAAGAACAAGCTGTGAAAATCATAATTGCTCATAATCATCCCTCTAATAATGTTAATCCTAGTCCCGAAGATATAACTTTTACCAATAACTTAAAGAATGCTAGTATTATTATGCAAATACCTTTATTAGACCATATAATCTTAGGAAATAATACTTATTTTAGTTTTTTAGATCATAATCTTTTATAAATTTTTCATACTAAAAATAGGTGAAAAAGATGACTAATTATCAAAAAAATTTCTTATTAATTTTATTATTAGTTATTTTAATGATGAAAGATTATGCCCTAGGAGTAATAAACGCTTCCAAAGTCTTTAATTTAACCGATAGTCAAGTATCTAATATGTTAAATCAAGAATTAGCAACTAAATATCAAGAATTAACAAATAGTTATAATTATAATGATTTTTACCCTGAAAATTTAGAACATTCCAAAATATTATATCGTACTTTTTATAATTTTAATAAAACTATTACCATTTACAAAGGAACTAAACAAAACATTAAGCCTAAAATGTTAGTTATTAATGACCAAGGTTTAGTGGGCATTATCAATAAATGTTTTTTAAATAGTAGTGAAGTAATACTTTTAACTAGTTCTCTTTATGTTCTACCTGTCAAAATAAACGATTATTATGGGGAATTATCTTCTTTTAAAGATAAATTAATTGTTAAGGGAATTAAGAAAAGTAATGAAGTTAAAGAAGGCGATTTAGTCTATACGAGTGATTTAAGTATTTATCCATCCCCAATTTTAATTGGCAAGATTAGTAGTATTAGTTTAGATAATTACGAATTAGAAAAGATTTTAGAAATTGAACCGGCCGTTAATTTTAATAAATTAAATTATGTAAGTATTATTCCTATCTTAAGAGGTCAAGAATGATATATTTATTACTTGATTTAGGTTTTGCTACTTTCCTTAATATTCCTACTTATCTTTTCTTAATTCCTTTATTTAAAAATATTAACTTTCACTTTTATTTTAAATTAATCTTAATTTATGACTTATTTTTTCTTAAAAGTTATTTTCTTTTTTCTTTAATTATTTTATTTTTCTTTTTCTTAAATAATAAACTAAAACTAAATTATATTATTAAATATATAATTTTTTACTTTCTATTTTATCTCTTTCATTATTTTATCTTTTTCTTAAATTTTAATATTTTAAGTTTTTTAATAACCAGTATTATTTTTTTATTTAGTTATAAAAAAAATATCAGTCAATATAATTATAATGGGTGATAATAAGTGGATGACGTCATAAGAGAAGCCAAAGCGCGAATAAAAGAAAAAAGAGCTAATTTAATTGATAAGGAAAAACATTATTTTAAAAGTCCTTCGAAAAAAATTAATCTTTTATTTAGTAAAACTTTAATAAGTATAATCTTAGTTTTAAGTGTTGCTATTTATGTCAGTATTAGTGATAATAATTTACTTAATTTTAAAACTAAAGTTTTTCAAGATACCCTTTTATTTACTAAAATAAATAATTTATATGCTAAATATTTCGGGGATGTCATTCCCTCCAAAGTAAATAAAAATACGACCACCGTTTTTGGTAATACTTTAAAATATACGAATATCGAGCAATTCGATAAAGCTTATAAATTAACTTTAGAATCTAATGTTGTTAATACTTTAGAAAGTGGTATTGTTGTTTTTATGGGGGAAAAAGATAATCTAGGTAAAACTATCATTATTCAAGGTATAGATGGAGTCGATATTTGGTATTCGAATATTTCTTATAATGATTTAACTTTATATGATTATATTGAAAAAAATAGTATTATCGGCGAAGCTAATAATCAAGAATTATATTTAACTTTTTTAGAAAATGGCGAAACGGTAGGTTATGAAAAATATCTTAACTAAATTTAAAATTAATAATGCCACTTATTTATTAATTTTTACTTTTTTAATTACTGGTTATATTAAAAATATTATTTTAATTTTAATAATCGTTTTATTTCATGAACTAGGTCATATTTTCTTTTTAAAAAAATTAGATTATACCATTGATGAAGTAATTATTTATCCCTTTGGCGGTTTAACTAAAACATCTAAATTAATTAATACTCCCATTAATCAAGATTTACTTATTTATAGTGGAGGAGTAATCTTTCAAATAATCTTAAGTTTTATATTTTACTTTCTTTTTAAATTAAACTTAATTACTTCTTTAACATTTAAGTTATTTTTAAATTATAATTTTTCCATTTTACTATTTAATTTATTACCCATCAAACCTTTAGATGGTGGGGAAATCATGAGTTTATTAATAGCCAAAAAATATCCTTTTAAAAAAACTTTAGATTATGCGCTTTTTCTATCAGGAATAAGTTTATTTTTATTTTTAATCTTTAATATTCATTATAGTATTAATAATTACTTAATTATGGGATATTTATTAGTTAAATTAAATGAATTTATCAAAAAGAAAAATTATCTTTTTCATAAATTCTTATTAGAACGTTTTTTATATACTTTACCTTATCAAAAAATAGAACATGATGAACTAATTAATACCAAAGTTTTAAAGAAGGATACCCTTCATTTTTTTAAAAA
The DNA here is from genome assembly GCA_947589195.1 of uncultured Bacilli bacterium. GTDB lineage: Bacteria > Bacillota_I > Bacilli_A > RF39 > UBA660 > MGBC108787. Next base: position 16,100 of record CANPZX010000001.1, read on the forward strand.
AGATAATCGTTATTATCATGAACGTGAAATATTAGCAAAAAAATTTGACAGAAAAACATATTTTTGATAAAATTTATTCGTTTGAAAGGGCTTTCCTGGAAAAACCGCTTGGAAAAGGTTTAAAACTTTTAAAGTACCTTAACAGCGTGTCTTATTAATTAAAGGAGGTATGAAATGAAAGCGATTTTTACAACTGGTGGCAAACAATATTATGTTGCTGAAGGCGATGTTATTTATGTTGAAAAACTAAATAATGAAGTTGGTAGTGATGTGGTATTTAATGACGTATTATTTGTAAATGGTCAAGCTGGTGATCCTTATGTTAAGGGTGCTAAAGTTGTATGTACTGTTGAAAAAACAGGTAGACAAAAGAAAGTAATAGTTTTTAAATATCGACCTAAAAAAAGTTCTCATAAAAAACAAGGTCATCGCCAACCATATACTAAACTAGTAGTTAAGAAAATTGAAGCTAAGTAATATGATTAAAGTATATGTAACTACTAAAGAAAAGAAAATTAAACATATTTTGGTAAGTGGTCATGCTAATTTTGCTACTTATGGTAAAGATATCGTTTGTGCAGGAGTTTCTAGTATTATTACTACTTCAATTAATGCTATTTTATCTTTTAAAGAAACTATTAAAGTAATTGATAAAGAAAACTTAGAAATTGAAGTCTTAGAAAATGACTTAATAACTGATACTTTACTTAAAAATATGCTTGATTTATTAACTAATTTGGAAGAAAATTATCCTAAAAATATAAGTATAGTAATGAAAGGAAAATAAGAAATGTTAAAGTTTTATTTAAACCTTCAACGTTTTGCTCATAAAAAAGGTCAATCTTCAACTGACAATGGTCGTGATTCAAGAGGACGTCGTTTAGGAGCTAAAGCTAGTGATGGAGAATTAGTTTCCGCTGGTTCAATTATTTATCGCCAAAGAGGAACTAAAATTTATCCAGGAACAAACGTTGGAATGGGTAAAGATCATACATTATTTGCTAAAGTTGATGGAATTGTTAAATTCGAAAGACTTGGTAGAGATAAAAAGAAAGCAAGCGTTTATGAAGCGTAATTGCTTTTTTATTTGAATAAATTCCTTTGCTGAAAAAAGTAAGTAACCAAGAGAAGTTAATAGAGGTACAAAAAAGAGAACACACCGAAAAAATATTGACATTATCATCCGTACAAAAATAGAATGGGATATTTAGTTTTAATAAAAAATGATAATTTTAGGCTTTTTCTACATAAAAAAGGACTATAATGAATACATCAAGTCCGGAGGTTAAACATGAATCAAATTAAAGAGTATAACGAAACAATTTTTGAGAGCATAAAACACACTAATGAATATTGGCTTGCTTGAGAGTTAATGGTAGTACTTGAATATAAAAGATGGGATAAATTTAATAATGTTATAGATAATCTAAAGTAGCTTGTGAAAAAAGTAATAATCTTATTGACGACCATTTTTCCCAAGTGGGAAAAATGGTAGAAATAGGTTCCGGAGCCAAAAGAAAACAAGCTGATTATGAGTTATCTAGATATGCTTGTTACTTAATTGTTCAAAATGCAGATTCAAGAAAAAGAAAATGTTGCACTTGGGCAAACATATTTTGTTGTTCAAACAAGAAAACAAGAAAAGATTGAAATGAAATAAATTTGGGTTTATCACCCCGCAAGGAGAAGTAGGATTAATGTACCCAAGTGATTATGGCTATGCAACCGAAGGAGGCAGTTTAGGACGAAACTTATGTTTAAATTAATTGGAGTAATGGAGAATATCAAAGTAATTGTGCATATACCGATTGGTTATTAAACAAAGATTCGTCTCAACATCGGATATGGACTCTTTCGCCGCATTCGTCCTCTAGCGATCATGCTTTCTATGTCTTTATTTCAGGACATGTCAAAAATAGCAGCTACTATGTCTATGGTCAAGGTGCCGTTTCTCCAGTCCTATATCTAAAAAGCAATATAGAAATAAGTGGAGGAGAAGGTAGTCCTTTAAATCCATATATTTTAAAATAAAGAATATTTAAAAAAGTAGAAAATTAACTATTGTCAAATTTACTGTCTATTTACTATTAATAAAGAAAAATATTTCTAAAATTATTAAGATAATGATATAATTAATATGTAAAATAGAGAAAGGAGAATGTGACTATGTGGGCTTGGTTAAAAAGATTCTTATAATCTAACTTAAAAAAGGCTTTCCTTTTGGGAAGCTTTTTTGATGGAAAATAAAAATAAAATAATTTAGCACTCATATATTGACAAGTGCTAAGCATAATATTATAATAGGACTAGCATTTCAAATAAAAGAGTGCTAAATAAGAGGTGACAAAGGTGGACGAAAGACAGAATAAACTTTTAAAAGCTATTGTTGAGTCGTATATTAAAACTGTTAAACCAGTGGGTTCTAAATCTTTGTGTCAAAAATTTAAATGTTCTAGTGCCACGATTCGTAATGAAATGGTAGTCTTAGAAAATTTAGGTTATATTGAAAAAAATCATATATCTTCTGGCAGAATACCTAGTGAAGCTGGATATAAATATTATGTCGAGAACTTAATGAGACCGAAAGAATTAACTGGAGAAGATATGTTAAAATTACAAAGAATATTTGAAAATAATAGCCTAGAGTTAAGTGATTCGATTACTAAAACAGTTGAAATAATAAGTGAACTTACTAATTATACTAGTATTATATTAGGTAAAAGCTCTAAAGAAAATACTTTAAAACAAGTAAGTATTATTCCTTTAGATGAACATAAAATTATCGCTTTAGTTTGTACTAATAAAGGGATTATTGAAAATAAGCAATTTCTTTTAGATGAAAAATCTAATTTAGATGAAATAGTAAAAACTAGTGAAATAATCAATAAAATGTTAGTAGGTACACCAATTAATGAAGTCGCGGGTCGTCTAGAATTTGAAATTAAGCCCATTATTAGTCGCCAGATTAAGCAGTATGAAACTGTTTATAATATCTTTGCTGATGCTTTTAATGATTTTCTTAATAAAAGTCAAAATATATATTTTGGGGGTAAAACTAAAATTTTTAATGAACCAGAATATAATGATGTTGAAGATATAAAAAAATTGGCTAGTAAATTTGAAGATACGGAAAGTATTCGAAGAATTGAAGAAGATTCACCAGATAATGAAGTTAAAGTATATATTGGAAAAGAAAATAAATTTGATCCCAATGTTACAATTATTAAAAGTAAATATAACATAAATGGTGAAGAAGGAACTATCGCGATTGTCGGTCCTAAAAGAATGGAATATGATCGGGTAGTGGGTTTACTCGAATATTTAAAAGATACTTTAAATAAGCAGGACAAATAAAGAAAGAGGATATAAGTATGGAAGAAGAACAAATTGCTGAAAATAAAAATACGATGGAAAAGCCCAAGAAAAATAATAAGTGTCATAAAGAAATAGAAACATTAAAAGAAGAAAATAAAGCTTTAAATGACAAAGTATTAAGACTTAATGCAGAAATCCAAAATATGCGTCGGCGAAGTGAAGAAGAAATTTCCAGAATTTATAAATATGAGGGAGAAGATGTAATTAAAAAAATCTTACCAATTATTGATAATTTTGAAAGAGCTATTAAAATGGATGATAATGATTTAACTGATGAAGTAAGTAAATTCTTAAGTGGGTTTAAAATGATTTATACTAATTTATTAAATGTTTTAAATGAAAAAGAAATAACGGAAATAGAATGTTTAAATAAAGAATTTGATTCTAATTTAATGGAAGCAGTATTAACTGAAAAAATAGAAGGATTAGAAAAGAACCAAGTTGTTGAAGTCTTACAAAAAGGTTATATATATAAAGATAAACTTCTTCGTCCGGCTATGGTTAAAGTTAGTGAATAAAATGGACAATAATTATTTTATAGATAAGAAAACATTTCAAGTTTATGAAGATTATCCTTTAGCCTTTAATTGTGATAGGAAAATAGCTAAGATTATTGCTAAATTAAATAGTTTAGGTTATCAGACTAAATCTAGTTGTGAAGGTCATTTAAAATATTATTGACAAGAGATAAAGGATTGTGATATTAATTTTTTAAAAGAAATAGAAGAATCGAAAAATGCAATAGTTTTAAAAATAAAAGAAAAAAGTTTTGATTATTTAGCACCTCAAGAAATGACATCAATTTATATTAGTTTTAAAGAAAAATATTCTTTTCCTAATTTACCAGATGGTTTTAAATTAGAAAATGATATGTGTTATACACTAAGAAAGATTGTTAAATTTTATCAAAATGAAGAAAGACGTAATGAAAAAGATATTCAAGATGAATTAGATAAATATCGTGAAATACTCAATAATTGGGCAAATAATTTGCCAAGATATGAAAGGAAAGATGATTAATTATGAGTAAAATAATAGGTATTGATTTAGGTACAACCAATTCATGTGTTGCCTTCTTAGAAGGAGGCAAACCAGTTGTAATTGCTAATAGTGAAGGAAATAGAACTACCCCAAGTGTTGTGGCTTTTAAAGATAATGGCGAAGAGTTAGTAGGAGAAAATGCTAAAAGACAAGCCGTTACTAATAAAAATACTATTTCTTCCATTAAAAGAAAAATGGGAACTAGTGAAAAAGTAGAGATTAATGGGAAAAAATATACTCCGCAAGAAATTAGTGCGAAAATTTTAATGAAATTAAAAGCTGATGCTGAAAGTTTCTTAGGGGAAAAAATAACTAAAGCCGTTATTACCGTTCCGGCATATTTTAATGATGCACAAAGACAAGCGACTAAAGATGCCGGTAAAATTGCTGGTTTAGATGTCGAAAGAATTGTCAATGAACCTACCGCAGCCGCTTTAGCTTATGGACTTGATAAACAAGAAAAATTACAAACTATTTTAGTATATGATTTAGGTGGTGGAACATTCGATGTTTCGATCCTTGAACTTGGTGACGGTATTTTTGAAGTTAAAGCTACTAGTGGTAATAACCATTTAGGTGGTGATGACTTTGATAATCGCATCATTGATTATTTAGTAAGTGAATTTAAGAGTTCTGATGGTATTGATTTATCCAAAGATAAAATGGCTATGCAAAGACTTAAAGATGCTGCCGAAAAAGCCAAAAAAGATTTATCTGGTATGACTTCTACCCAAATTAGTTTACCATTTATTGCCCAAAAAGAAGATGGTCCAGTTCATTTAGAAATGACTTTAACTAAAGCTAAATTTGAAGATTTATGTCGGGATTTATTTGATTCAACTCTTGAACCAGTTCGTAATGCTTTAAAAGATGCTAAATTAAGTAAATCAGATATTGATCAAGTTTTATTAGTTGGTGGTTCAACAAGAATTCCATATATTCAAGAACTTGTTAAAAATGAATTAGGCCAAGAACCAAATAAAGGGGTAAATCCTGATGAAGTTGTGGCAATGGGAGCTGCGATTCAAGGTGGAGTTTTAACAGGTGAAGTTGAAGACTTAGTTTTACTTGATGTGACACCATTATCTTTAGGTATTGAAACATTAGGTGGTGTTATGACTGTCCTAATTCCAAGAAATACCACCATTCCAACAAGCAAATCCCAAGTATTCTCAACGGCAGCTGATAATCAACCGGCAGTTGATATTCATGTTTTACAAGGGGAAAGACCAATGGCTCAAGATAACAAGACCCTAGGTAATTTCCAACTTACTAATATCCCTCCAGCACCAAGAGGAATACCACAAATTGAAGTTAAATTCGATATTGATGCTAATGGTATTGTTAATGTAACAGCTAAAGATTTAGGTACTAATAAAGAACAAACTATTACCATTCAATCATCAACTGGTTTAACTGATGAAGAAATCGACAAGATGGTAAAAGAAGCTGAAGCTAATAAAGAAGCTGATGAAAAACGGAAAAATGAAGCCGAAGTAAGAAATAATGCTGATACCATGATTTTCCAAACAGAAAAAGCCCTTAAAGATTTAGAAGGCAAAGTAGAAGAAAAAGACAAAACCGAAGCCGAAGAAAAAATTAAAGAATTAAAAGAAGCCATGGAAAAAGATAATATTGAGGATATTAAAGCTAAAACTGATGCTTTAAATGAAGTGGCTATGCGTCTTGCTACTAAAGTATACGAAGAAGCTGCTAAAGAAAATCAAAATAAAGAAAATAATGATTCTACAGAATCAACAACCAATAATAAAGATAAAGATGTTGAAGAAGCTTCTTACGAAGAAAAATAATATTAAAAACCAAGATAAAGTTCTAGGAAACTAGAACTTTATTTAAAAGTTAGGAGAATAAAGATGGATACTTTAGAAAGAAAAGATGTCCCTAAAAAGTATTGTTGGGATTTAAGCTTACTTATTAAAGATGAACAAGATTATCAAAATAAAGTTGCCGAGATAAAAGTGCTAGGAGAACAAATACCCACTTACCAAAATCATTTATTTGATAAGGGAAAAATCTTACTATCTTATTTAGAATTATCAACGAAATTAAATGAATTACTAGAGATAGTTTATACTTGGGCTAATCTCTATAAATACGAAGATTTAACGAATAATAAAGCAAATGATTATGTGTTAAATATAACCAATGTTTTAAATGATATTGCTAGTAAAGAAGCTTTTGTACGAAGTGAAATAATTTCCCATTCTTTAGAAGAGTTTTATAAATTAGTAAAAGAAGAACCAAAGTTAAAAAAATATGATTTTTTAATGCAAAGTTTATTTTTAGAAAAAGAACATATTTTAAGTCCTAAGGAAGAACAATTAATAACTAATTTAGTAAGAAGTTATGGAAATGTCAGTGATACCTATGAAATTTTATGTGATGCGGAAGGAATCCTTGGAAAAATAAAAATTTTAAAAGAAGATGTAAATATAACCCAAAGCAATTATACCGAATTAATGAAAGATCAAAGAAGAAGAGTAAGAAAAAATGTTTTTAAAACTTATTATAAATTTTATGATAATTATAAAAATACTATTTCTTCTTTATATAGTACCAATGTGTTAGAAGATACGAATTTAGCTAAAGTAAGGAAATATGATAGTTCTTTAGCTATGGCTTTAGCAAGTGAAAATATTGCACCGGTTGTTTATAATAATTTAATTAATAGTGTCCATAAATATTTAAATTTAAATCATGAATATCAAAATTTAAGAAAAAAAATCTTAAAAATAAAAGACTATCATATTTATGATAATTATGTAGAGATAACTAAAACTACGAAAAAAGATTATAATATCTTAAAATGTCAAGAAATAATTAAAGAAGCCTTAAAGCCTTTAGGTAGTGATTACTTAACTAAACTTGATTATATGTTTAATAGTAAATATATTGATTATTACCCAACGAAAAATAAAAGAAGTGGCGCTTTTCAATGGCATAAGTATGTGATGTTAAATCATTTAGATACGAAAGATTCACTTACCACGATGGCGCATGAACTAGGGCACGCAATAAATACTCTTTATACGTTAGATAAGCAACCCTATATTTATCAAGATAATCCGATCTTTTTAGCCGAAATTGCAAGTACCTTAAATGAAGTATTAGTGGGCGAATATTTTTATCAAAACGCGCGGACTAAACAAGAAAAAATTGTTTCTTTAACTGATTTTCTCGCTCGAGTAAATTCGACCATTTATCGTCAAACAATGTTTGCTGAATTTGAATATTTAACCCATCAAGCAAGCGAAGATAATATTTCCCTTACTTGTGAATATATGTCTCGAGAATATTTAAAATTAGTTAAAAAATACTTTACCAAAGAAATGATTATCGATGAAGAAATTAAATATGAATGGATGCGGATACCTCATTTTTATACTTCGTTTTACGTATATAAATATGCAATTGGTTTAATTGTCGCGTTAATATTTGCTAAACGAATTTTAAATAATGAACCCGATGCGGTTAAAAATTACCTAATATTTTTAGCAAGTGGTTCGAGTGATTATCCTTTAAATATTTTAAAGAAAGCGCAAATTGATTTAACTAAAGAAGAAACATTTACTGAAGCTTTTAGTTTGATTGAAACGAAAATAAAAGAATTGAAAGAAGTGATGAAAGATGAATAAGAAAGATTATTATGAAGTTTTAGGGGTAAGTAAAACCTCTACCGATGAAGAAATAAAAAGAGCTTTTCGTAAATTAGCTAAGCAATATCATCCGGATGTTAATAAAGAACCAGGGGCGGAAGAAAAGTTTAAAGAAATTGGTGAAGCTTATGCGGTTTTATCTGACCCAGACAAAAGACGTCAATATGATCAATTTGGTCATGCAGCCTTTGAGGGGGGAGCTAATGGGTTCTCGGGCTTTAATGCCGAAGATATCGATTTATCCAGTATCTTTGATGACTTATTTGGCTCTTCCTTTGGTTTTAATTTCGGTAGTTCGGGAAGAAGGGGCAGAAATAATCCCACTAAAGGAAAAGACCGTTTAGTCAGGATGAATTTAACTTTTGAAGAAGCTGTCTTTGGGTGTAAAAAAAGCTTAAATATTGATTTAAATGAAACCTGCCTAAAATGTCATGGGGCTGGTGGTTTTGGCGAAAAGACTTGTAATCGGTGTCATGGCAGAGGAACAATTGTTTCCGAACAAAGAAGCATGTTTGGGATTTTTCAAACGGAGACAACTTGCCCAGAGTGTAATGGCCAAGGTAAAACTTATAGTGAAATTTGTTCCAAATGTCGCGGGACTGGACATGTTCGGGAAAATAAAGAAATATTAGTAAGTATTCCGGAAGGTGTTGACAGTGGCTACCAACTTCGCATCAGTGGTAAAGGAGAAGCTGGTTTAAATGGGGGACCTAACGGGGATATTTATATCGAATTTGTCGTTAAAAAACATGACTTTTTTGAACGGCAAGAAGCTGATATCTATTTAGAAGTACCACTAACCATTGTCGAAGCTAGTTTAGGCTGTAAAAAAGAAATTCCAACTTTAGAAAAAAATGTAATTTTAGAAATAAAGGCTGGAGCGATGAGTGGCGATAAATTAAAATTAAAAGGTAAAGGAATAAAAATACCTAATACTTCTAAAAAAGGTGATATGTATGTCATTTTAAATGTTATCACGCCAACTAAATTAGACCGTAAACAAAAGAAATTATTAGAAGAACTAGGTGAAACTGGTTTAGATGATGAATTAATATTCAAGAATTTTCGGAAGAATCTGTAAATAAAAGATTCTTTTTCTTTACACTTAAAATCTTTAACTTGTTTGACAAGAATTTAAGGTATTGTTATACTTAATATAGATATAGTACTGGGGTGAAGTAAATGAAGAAAAAATATAAATTTGGTTTAAAAACAGTTGGTTTTCTTTTAATTATCGCTCTAGTAAATGTCTTTTTATATTTAGATTTTAAAAAAAATTATGATCCTAGAACAAGTAGCATTGTAGTTGTTAATAATGTTTTATCAGTTAATTATGAATATGGGCAAAACTTAAAAGTAAAAAAAGATGATGAAGTATCTCGTTTTTCAATTACAAATAATTCTTCTGATAAAATTTATTACTATATTGCTATTTCTTCTGTTCAAAGTAATAATTCTAATTTTAAATTTGATTTACATGAATCAAGTGGTAAAATTAATATTAAACAAGATAACTTTCCGGCCCAAGATGCTTATTTAGTAAGTTTTGTCGAAATAGAACCTAATACCACTCATAATTATGAAATAAATTTATATAAAGAAAATAATCTTAATTTTAAAGCTAAATTAGTTGTAGGTGTTGAAGATGAAGTTGAGGAATATTTTGCTTCAACTATTTTAAAAAATAATTCTTTAAAATTTCCTACTACTAAAATAGCAATCGAAGCCGCAACTAGTGATGAAGGTTTAATTGAAACTAATGATGATTTCGGCTCTTCTTATTATTTTCGGGGTAATGTCCAAAATAATTATGTTTCTTTAGGTAATAATCTATGGCGAATTGTAAAAATAAATGGCGATGGAACTGTTAAACTTGTTTTAGATGATTATTTAGAATTATCCCAATATATGTATGATTCTACATCATCTTTAAATTTAAGTGAAAAATTAGAATTTATTAATACCAAAGTTTATAATTATTTAAATGAATTTTATGAAAATAATTTATTAGAGTATGATAAAATAATTTCTAATCATAAGTTTTGTATCGAAGATAATGAAACAACATATGATGAAAAAACTAAAACTACTTATTATCAAGGTTATGCTCGAGCAACCCAAGATTTTAATCCTTTATATAATTGTTTTGGTAGTCTTTTTTCCCATAAAATAGGTTTATTAACTATTGATGAAATCTTATTAGCGGGAGCATCAAAAGATACTGATAATAAAGATTTCTATTTATATACTCCTGATGAAACCTATGGTTTTTGGTCTTTAACTCCATCTAGCAGTACGGATAGTGATGTTTCATATTTTAGTTTATCCAATACTGGTAAATTAATATATACTGATGTCGGTAGTTCTTATCGGGGAGTTAAACCAGTAATTAATTTAATTAAAAAAGTTATGGTAAATGGTGATGGAACTAAAACCAATCCTTATACTATTAAAGAATCTTAGGAAGTGAAAGAATTGAAAGCATTATTAAAAGATATTGGAGGTTTTTTAAGTACTCTGACGGGAATCGATATTCTCTTATATTGTGCAGTTTTATTTTTAATATTATTAGTTGTCTGTTTAGCTTATATTATTAAGAATACTGATGATGAAGAAGAACCAGAATCAAATGAATTAGACTTAGCTAAAGTTGTTAAAACATTAGAACAAGAACAAGAAGTTCCAATCGTTAATCATACTTCTTATGAAAAAGAACAAGAAGAAAAAGCAATTATAAGTTATGATGAATTACTAGCTCAAAGTAAAAATAAAAATAATTATAATTATGATGAAGAAATAATTACAAATGACGATGACTTAAAAATAAAAAAAATAGATTTAACTAAAAAAATAGTTTTACCAGAACTTCCGAAAGATAAAGAAGAAAATAGTAATCCTATTATGTTTAAGTATCAAGAAGAAGAAGAATTTTTAAAAACTTTAAAATTATTTATTCAAGAATTATAGATTATCTCAAAATATATTATAATAAAAATAGGAGAGTAGAGAAAATGAATTTAAAAAAATTTTCTAAAAATAAAAAATTAACTACTAGTTTAATCTTATTAGGATTATTTTTCCTAATTGGTGGAGGATTCTTGATTTATCGGACCTTTGCTTTATATTCTGAAAATAAAGAATTTAATGTTATTAAAGGTAGAGTTCCGGAATTTATAAAAGGACTTAAAAGTTTTGATGAACTAAAAACTTATGCGGTTCCTAATTATTGTATTGACCATAATATTGTTCAAGTTTCTCATGAAAGTGATTATATTGAAGAACTTGATTACCATGCTTTTAATAGCTCTTTAACTAACGAAACAGTATATAACAATTTAAAAATGCCCGAGTATCGTTTTTGTGGGTCTAATCCCAATAACTATGTAACATTTAATGGTGAAGTTGCTGGGTGGCGAATAATTGGGCTTGTTAATACGCCGGAAGGTCAACGGATCAAATTAGTTAGAGCTAATCCTTTAGATGTTGAATTAGCTTGGGATAATAAAGCTGCCGGAGTAGGGACAGCAACGTTTGATTATGGAAGTAACGATTGGACAGATGCTGCATTGCAAGAATTATTGAACAAAGGTGCTTATTATCTTGGTCAAAGTGGTAATTGTCCATTAGGACAAAAAGGAGGAACAATTCCCTGTGATTTTAGCGAGTCTGGCTTAACAGATAATGCTAAAGAAATGATTGATACAATTACTTGGAATCTAGGGGGTTATTATACGCAAGATATGTCGGTTTCTAATGCTGATTTAGTAAAAAACTTTTATGAATATGAAAGAGGTAAAGGAACATATAGATATACTAGTAATAGACCACTTATGTGGCAAGGAAAGATTGGTTTATTGTATCTTTCTGATTATGGTTATGCTGCTGGAGGAATGGGTAAAGAAATGCTTTACTATCCCCAATGTATGGCGACTCCGATGTTTAACTGGGGATCAAACGAAAATTATATTTTCTGCTTATATGATAATTGGTTAAATAAAGAAAACTTGGGCCAATGGTTGTTAATGCCAGATGATCAATCTAATTTTATGGTATGGTATTATTATAATAAAGGGCAAGACTCATGGCCATATTCAATGTTTTTATCGAATGTAAATGATTTATATGAACCAGCTAGTGTAATTCCCACTTTATATTTAAAACCTAATGTCGAGATTAAAAAAGGTAATGGGACTATAGAATATCCTTATGAATTAACAATAAAGACGCTTTAGTCTTTTTTCTTGGAAAAATATTTGTTAAAATATGTAACAAAAGGAGATTTTAAAAGATGAAATTTCATATTATTACCCTAGGTTGCAAAGTAAATGCTTATGAAAGTGAAATTATTAAAGAAAAATTACTAGCTGATGATTTTAAATATACTATGGAAGAAGAAGCTGATATTATAATAATTAATACATGTTCGGTAACCAATATGGCGGATAATAAATCCAAAAAATATGTTCGGCATGCAAAAAGACTTAATAAAATTTTAGTTGTATGTGGTTGTTCAAGTGAAAATAATAAGCAAGAATATGAAGATATGGATATTGATATATTAATAGGCACAAAAGATAAAAGTAAGATTAATGAAATAATAAAAGAATATTTAAAAAATAACCAAAAAGTTACAAAATTTTATCAAAAGAAACTATATGAATTTGAAGATATGCAAATAAATAAATTTACAACGCAAACTAGAGCTTTTGTTAAAATTCAAGATGGTTGTAATAATTTCTGTAGTTATTGTATTATTCCTTATGTAAGAAAAAATATCCGTAGTAAAGATTTTGAAACAGCCATTAAAGAGATTAAAACTTTAGTAGCTAATGGTCATAAAGAAATAGTTTTAACGGGTATTCATACTGGTTCTTACTATAATAATGGTCATGATTTAGCGGATTTAATTACCGAGATTGCTAAAATTCCTGATTTAAAAAGAATTCGAATTTCTTCAATTGAAATAACTGAATTAAATGATAAAATGTTGAAGGTAATAAAAAATGAAGAAAAAGTATGTAATCATTTTCATGTTCCATTACAAGCGGGAAGTGATAAAATCTTAAAAATTATGAATCGAAAATATAATTTAGACTTTTTCTTTAAAAAAGTTACGGAACTTCGTAAGTTAAAATCAGATGTTGCAATTACAACAGATGTTATTGTTGGTCATCCTTATGAAACGGAAGAAGATTTTCAAGAAACTTTAGCTACTTGTGAAAAAATAGGCTTTGCCAAGATTCATGTTTTTCCTTATTCTAAACGCGATGGAACAGTTTCTTCAACTATGCCAGAAGTTTCTAATGAAGAAAAAAAGCGTCGTAGTCATGTTTTAAATGAATTAAGTAAAAAGCTAGAAAAGGAATATTTAAAAAAATATTTAAATAAAGAATTATTAATATTAACCGAAGAAGTAACAAATTTTTATACAATGGGGCTTACAGCTAATTATATTCGCGTTAAAATTGAAGAAAAATTACAACCTAATACTTTTTATTCTGTAAAAGCTAAATCTATAAGTGATGAAGTGTTAATTTGTGAAGTAATTGATGTAAAAGACCAAGTTCATAATTTACAAAATGTATAAGAAAGTGTATACTAAATAATAGGTGAGGATTATGTTTACAGAAGATACTTTCTCTAAATTTAAAATTTCAACTAAAGAAGCTGTAGTGGGAGATTTAACTGTAAATAATGATCTCTTAAAACAATATGATTTTTATCATCCTTTTACAAGGATTAATTATTTTAAAGAAGTTACAAAATATGGTACGCGAGATGCGTTAGCCATTGAACAATATATTGTTAATTGTTTAAATGATTATTATGTTAAATTAGTTAATAATACTAATATTGAAGAACGAAATAAAATGTTAGATAAGTATGTTCATTTATATGGGATGTGGCGAGAATTATATACTTATAAGAATGCTCAAGATTTAATTTCCATGAATAATATGTATGATATGTTTTTATATGAACTTTATATAATAGGTTATGTTTCTTCTTAATATTTTTAATAATTGAGAATATAATATAAAATAGTAATATTCTGTTAAATTAACTGTCAAATTTAAAAAAAATTTATTCCATTATTGCAAGAATAAGGAAGTTTGGTATAATAAAATAGATAAAAGTAGTTTTTATGTGATTTTAAGAAAGCTTGCAATTTCCGACATTTTATGTAATAATATTGGCGCGTAAAAATTAAAGAAGGGGGATTTCTTTATGGAAGAAATCAATTTAAATGAATTATTTAAGTATTTTAAAGAAAAATGGCTAGTGATTTTAATTATCGTTTTGTCATTTGGAGTTGCTGGATCAATTTATTATGCTTTTATTCAAGTTCCAACCTATACTTCTAATACTACTTTAGTTTTAGCGGGAAGTAGTAATGAAAGTACTATTAGTCAAAGTGATTTAACGATTAACTCTAAATTAGTTAAAACATATCAAAAAATAATTCGGAGTCGCCGGGTCTTAAATCAAGTTATAAATGATTTAGGATTAGATGTAAGTTGGGAAAGCCTTGCTAATAATATTAGTGTTAGTGTGGTTAGTGATACTGAGGTTATTGAAATAACTGTTACTAATCCGGATGCCGTTTTAGCTTATCGAGTTGCTAATAGTGTTGCTAATGTCTTTGTTAAAGAAGTTGCGGAATTATATAATTTATCTAATATTAATATTTTAGACCGAGCAATAGTAAGTGATCATCCTTCTAGTATGGGAGCTTTAAAAATTCTAGTGATTGCTATTTTAGGGGGAGTAGTTGTTGCCTGTGGTTTAGTCTTCATCATGTTCTATTTTGATAATACGGTTAAATCTGCTGAGCAAATTGAAGCAAAATTAGGAGTATCAGTTTTAGGTTCTGTTCCATATTATAATGAAAGAAATGAGATGCAAAGAGAAATGAGAGTAAGGAAGGGTGAAAAATAATGTTTGATGAATTAATTGTTAAAAAGAATCCTAAATCCAGCATTGCCGAGGCAATTAGAGTAGTAAGAACTAATATTCAATTTTCTTTAAAACTTAACAAAGGTAAAACTATTTTAATTACATCTTCTGTGAAGGGTGAGGGAAAAAGTTTTGTTAGTTCCAATTTAGCGGTATCATTTGCTCAAAAAAATCTAAAAGTGTTATTAGTTGATTGTGATTTACGTCTAGGAAGACTTCATAAAATCTTTAAAACTAATAGTAAAGGTTTTTCTAATTTGTTAATTGAAGATGATGTTAATGATTATAAGTCATACATTAAAGAGACTAAAATCGAAAATTTACACTTTATTCCTCGGGGAACAGTTCCTCCTAATCCTAGTGAACTTCTAGATTCTCCCGTTACCAAAAAGTTTATTGCCACGGTTGAGAAAAACTACGATGTTATTATTTTTGATGGAACACCGATTAATGGTTTAACTGATTCTCTAGCTTTTACTAAATTTGTTGATAAAGTTGTTGTCGTAAGTGCATGTAATTATACCAAATTAGATGTCTTAGAAAATACTATTAAAAACTTGAAAAATTTAGATGTTGATATTGCCGGGGTAGTTTTAAATAAAGTTCCACATAGTTCTTCTAGTAGCTATTATTATTACTATGATGGAGGATATTACTCTAAGTAATTATGATTGATACACATACACATATTTTATATGGCATTGATGATGGATCAAGATCATTAGAAGAAAGTATCAGTATGCTAAGAAATCTGAGTGCTCTTGGTTTTACGAAAATAATAGCCACGCCTCATTATATTGAAAATAGTGAGTTTATCGCGGGAAATAAACAAAAAAAAGCTCTTTTAAAAGAATTAAAAGAGAAAATAAATGAAGAAAATATTCCTTTAGAACTTTATTTAGGTAATGAAATATTTATTCAAGATAATATAATCGAAAAAATATATAATCAAGAAATATATACATTAAATAATACAAGCTTTATGCTAATCGAATTACCCTTATTAACGAAATTTGATTTTACGGAAGATCTATTCTTTGAATTAAGAAAAAAAGGGGTTCAAATAGTTCTAGCCCATCCGGAACGTTATGTAATGTTTCAACAAAACTTAAAATTAGTTAATAGTTTTATTGAAATGGGCTGTTTATTACAAGGTAATATTGATTGTTTAAGTGGGAAGTATGGCAAAGAAGCCAAGAAAACTTTTATTAAATTATTAGAAAAAAGAAAATATTTTGTATTAGCTAGTGATATTCATCATGCTAAAACGGGATATTTTGAAAGATTTGCTAAATTAAAAAAAGAAGTTATAAAATTAACTAGTGAACAATATTTTAATGATTTAATGATTAATAATCCTGAAAAAATTTTAAATGATGAAATAGTTATTGATTAGAATGTTTAAAGTTGATTCTTTGAACATTTTTTTAATTTTAAAATTATATATGATATAAAAATAAAATATAAAAGTAAAGACTTTTGACAAAAGAAGTCTTTATTTTTTTTAGCTCTAAAAACTTTTTATATTTTTTTTCATTTTTTTGTTAAAAAAAAAAGGAAAATACAGATTTGCGGGTAATAATTATATTAGGAGATGAAAAATATGAAAAAAAATTTGTTGTTAGTTGTAAGTAGTATTTTATTAGTAGTTTGTAGTTTTTTAGGAGGTGCTCTAGTTGTCTCGGCTAGTGAGACTGCTAAATTTACGGAGTCTTTTATTGGCCAGTACCATTATGTTGATACTAAAGGTAAATATGGTGATTTTCAACATTTTACTAGAGTAAGTGATGGGATGATTGCTTATTGTATTGAACCAGGAGTTCCACCTACAAGTAGTAGTTATGAAGGTTTTTCCGATTTATCTTTAGAAGAAATGGCTCTTAAAGTGGGGTTAAGTAGTGAAACTTTAGAAAAGGTGAGTTTAATAGCTTACTTTGGCTATGGTTATCAAGACCATTTAAGTGATGAATGGATTGTCGCGACTCAAAGTTTGATTTGGCAAGAAACGGGGCGGAGTTTTTCGTTTACTAGTAAAAATAATCGGGAAGATCCTGATAAATATAAAATTAGTACGCCAAAGACTATAAAAAGTAAGATGGAAGAGATTACTTCTTTAGTTAATGATTTTATAAAAAAACCAATTTTACCAACAGAAGAAGTAAAATTATGGCAAGGCGAGTCTCATTATTTCCAAGATAGTGCCTTAAAAAATTATCAAATAAAAAATAAAGTAAATTGTACAGCTAGTTTAAATGGTGATAATTTATTCTTTACCACGGAAGGAAATGAAAGTGGCAAAATTGTCTTAGAAAGAAAATATACCGCTTGGAATGGCAGTTTTATCGTCTATCATCATCAAACTGGTCAAGATATGATTGTTCCTGGCAAAGGTATTATGGACGAAATAGAATATAATTATACCTTAGTTAAAGGTAAAGTAATTATTAATAAAAAAGATGGTAATACTAAGAGTTGTACCCCTGAATTAAAAGATACCGTTTATCGGTTATATGATGCTTATACGGAAGAATATAAAACCGATATTTATGTTAATGAAAATTGTCAAGCTATTTTTGGGTATATATTTCAAAAAGGAAAATATTACATTCAAGAATATAAAGCTCGTCCAGGGTATAAATTAGATGATACTAAATATTATTTTGATATTAATGATGAAATAACGGAAGTATCATTTGATTTAGAGAATCAAAGATTACTAGGTCAAATTAAAATAACTAAGTTGGATAAAGATAGTAAAACTTGTCAAAGTCCTAATCATACTAGTTTAACTAATGCCGTATATGGAATATATAAAACAACCGGGGAGTTAGTCGATCAACTTATCACTAATGATAATTGCGAGGCCCTATCTTTAAGAAACTTAGAAATGGGAGATTATTATTTAGAAGAAATCACGGCTCCGTTAGGTTATCAAAAAGATTTAGAAAAACATTATTTTAGTATTACCTTAGATAATGTTGAAGACATAATAGAAATACCTTTACAAGATGAAGTAATTAAAACTGAATTAATTATCAATAAAACATATTTAGTAAATAATGAATTAAAACCCGAAATCGGGGCCGTATTTGCCATATATGATGAAATAACTAATAACTTAGTTGCTACTCTTACCATTGATGAAAGTGCCCAAGCTAATGTTGTACTTACATATGGTACATATATTTTAAAACAAGTAAGTGGCCAACCAGGTTATGAAAAATCTAAAGATTTAAGAATTATCGTCGATGAAAATACTAAGATAAAAACTTATATTACTTTATTAAATCAAGAATTTAAAGTTCGGTTAAAAGTTAAAAAAGTAGATGAATTAGGGAATCTTTTAAATATTCCCAATATAAAATTTAAAATTTATGATTTAATAAATGAAAAGTATGTATGTCAAAAAATAACTTATCCAGAAGTTAAAGAAATATGTGAATTTAGTACTTTAGAAAATGGAACATTTATAACCCCGATGGGCTTAAAACCATCTAAATACTTACTAGAAGAAGTAAGTGATACTAATCCCGGTTATATTTGGAATAAAGATGGTTTAGAGTTCGAAATAAATCCCGATTTAAGTTATCAAACGGATCCTGATTTAGGATTAATACTAGAATTAGATTTTGTTAATGAAAAAATGAATGGCAAATTAGAGTTTTATAAATTAGATAAAGAAACTAAAAAACCTTTATCAGGAGCGATAATTGATATTTTTAGAGAAGATGGTAGTTTATATAAATCTTTAACAACTGATGAAAATGGCCGAATATATTTAGAAGATTTAGAATATGGTAAATATTATTTAGAAGAACATTTAGCCCCTAATGGTTATACTTTATATGAAGAAAAAATGTGGTTTGAAATTGTCAATAATGATGTTATTGAATTAATTATGGAAGATGAAATAATTGATATTCCTAATACTTATTTAAATGAAATTGATTATTTTAGTATCTTTAATATCATAACTATTTTAGGTTTAATAATTTATGAAAAAAAATATTGTTAGAATTATTATTTTAATCTTAATTATACTTACTTATTTAAAACCATTAAAAGCTGAAACTTTCGAAGAAAATATAACATCGGCTTTATTAACTAAAGAAGTAAGCTCTGATATTAATATGTATCAAAAAATATTAGAAATACCTAAAATTAAATTAAAGAAAGGTTTTTATGCAATAAATAGTCCTTTTAATCAAGTAAAATATGGCATTGAAGTAATTAAAGATGACCCTAATTTACTCATTTTAGCCAGTCATAGTGGTAATGCGAAAATATCTTATTTTAAAAATTTAAATAAATTAGAAAATAATGATGAAGTAATTATAAGTAGTCCTGCTACGAAAGAATATTATAAAATAGTTTACCATTATGAAATAAATAAAAATGGTCAATTTAAAGTTTTAAATGATGGCTTAGATAAAAAGATAATATTAATAACTTGTTCGAAAGAAGATAAAACTAAACAAATAGTTTATGTGGGAAAATACGAAAAAAAAGAAGTCTAAATCCAGACTCCATAAGTAATCGCGGCCATTGCTAAAAGAAAACCAACAACCCAGAATAATTTAACAATATCGGTTTCGACCCAGCCAAGTTGTTCAAAGTGATGGTGAAGGGGAGCCATTTTAAAGACTTTTTTATGAAACTTCCGAATCGCAATTATTTGAATTAAACTCGATAAAGTTTCAATAACAAATACACCCCCAACTAAAACTAAAGAAAGTTCGTGTCTGGTGATTATCGCCACCGTTGCTAAGGCTCCACCTAATGCTAGAGAACCTAAATCGCCCATAAATATCTTGGCCGGATGCGAATTATAAATTAAGAATCCCATTAAACTACCTACTAAAAGGAAACAGAAAATAGCAACTTCTTCATAACCTTCCATCCATCCGGTATTCCAAGCAATAATGCCAAAAGCGATAAAAGCTATTGCTGATAATCCGCCAGCTAAGCCATCTAATCCATCCGTAATATTTACTGCATTACTAGTACCCACTAAAACACAAAGAATAAAGATACCAAATAACCAACCCATATTAATATTAATATTTAAAGATGTAATCCATAAAACAGGTTCGCCACCATTTTTCATAAATACATAAAAGAATACGAGGGCAATTAACATTTGTAATAAAAACTTTGTTGTAATAGATAAACCTTTATTGTTATGATAACGAACTTTTAAAAAGTCATCAATAAAACCAAGCCCGGCATAAGCAATAAAAACAAAAACTAAAATAAATAAATTATGATTTAGGGTAATACTTCCCCGGAAATAAAGAAGTAATAAACTTATTAAAACGGGAATGATAAAGATAAATCCTCCCATCGTCGGAGTGCCATCTTTTTTAATATGTCTTTCTCCTACCGTATGGCTGACGCTTTGTCTAATATGTAATTTTTTAATAAATGGGATAAAGAAAAAGCCTAAAATAAGAGAAATTACAAACCCGAGCATCATGGCCATTGCCGCTTTTGCTAATATTAACATCGTCTTCACCTCAATTAATTTAAATTATACTCTTTTTTAGATAGATAAATAAAGATTTACAAATAATTTTACATTAGTTAGACAGCATCAAAGCTATTTTTCCACCTTCCTCGGCATAATATCCTCCCTCAGGGCTTTGATATATTACTTTATTTCCAGTTCCAGAGAAATTTAATTTGAATCCTTTTAAAGTTTTTTTAGCTTCATCAACACTCATTCCGACAACATCGGGAAGCATCACATATTTTTTATCAAGCCAAGTATATTCCCGCGGTGTAGCTTCTTTACTTTTAGGGATATCATAAATATCGATGGCTGAGGTAAAAATCCGTTTTACAATCGGTGCCGAAACTGTCCCACCATATTGGACAACCCCTTTCGGGTTATCAACCGCGGCATAAACTACTAAACTAGGGTCATCCGCGGGCATAAAACCAATAAAAGATAAAATATAATTTCCCACCATATATCGGCCATCTTTTACTTTTTGGGCGGTTCCTGTTTTGCCTCCAATACGATAATTTTCGATATAGGCATTTTTTCCCGTTCCTTTGGCCACCACACTTTCTAAAGCAAATCTGACCATTTTACTTGTATCTTCGCTAATAACTCTTGTACCTTCATCCGGATTAAATAATTTTATGACACTATTAGTTTCGGGTTCAGTCATTTTGGAAACAATATAAGGAGTATGTAAAATCCCTCCATTAACAACAGCCGAGACTGCTCTTACTTGTTGAATAGGTGTTACACTAATTCCTTGACCAAAACTAGTTGTCGCTAGTTCTACTGGTCCCATTTTATCAATATTAAATAAAATCCCATTTGCTTCACCATTTAAATCAATTCCCGTTTTTTTTCCAAAACCAAAGTTATTTATATATTTCATTAAAGTTTCTTTTCCTAGTTTTTGACCCATCACGACAAATCCGGGATTACAGGAATTTTCGACAACTTGTAAGAATGTCTCAGCTCCATGTCCTCCTGCTTTCCAACATTTAATTCTTGCTCCTTCAACGTTAATTGAACCACCATCATAATAATTATCTTCAAATAAATTAATGGTTTGTTCTTGTAAAGAAGCGGCTAGGGTAATTATTTTAAAAGTCGACCCTGGTTCATAAGTCATCCAAATAGGTAAGTTGCGATTTATTACTTCAATACTAGACGTTTGATAAGTATTAGGATTAAAATTCGGCCGACTAGCCATCGCTAGAATTTCTCCTGTTTTTGGATTCATGGCTAAAATAAGGGCCTGGTCAGGATTATATTTGCTAATGACATTATCAAGTTCATTTTCAATTGCCAGTTGTAAATCAATATCGATAGTTAAATCAATATTAATTCCATTTTGGGGTTCTTCATAAACTTCGGATAATTGCAGACGATTGCCTTTACCATCCGAAAAATATTTTATCGCCCCATTAACTCCCGTTAAATAATCATCATACATAAGTTCAATTCCTGATAACCCTTGATTATCAATTCCTACATATCCTAAAACGTGGGATAAAACATTATTATAAGGGTAATATCTTTTGCTTTCTTTAACTAAATAAACTCCATCATAATTTAAATTATTAATTTTCTCAGCAATTTCATAGGATAACTGTCTTCCTTCGGGATGAACTCTTTCAATAGAAGTTTTCTTACTAATATGCCGATATATTTCTTCATATGGTGTATCTAAAATTTCTGCTAATTTTGTTGCAACTTCTTCTTTATTTTTAATTTGATTAGGGATTACCACGAGCGAAGTAGTAGTAATATTAGTTGCTAAAACTTTTCCATTTCTATCTCTTATTTCACCTCGATCAGCCGTGATAGGTAATTCCCTGCTCCATAAAGAAGTAGCCAGATTAGCTAGTTTATCATATTGAAAAATTTGAATAAAAAATACTTTAAAAATAATTAAAATAAGTAAAACTAAAACGCCAACTAACACTAATCTAATTCTAATATGAATATGATTAAAAAACATACTATCAGCTTCTTTCTTTTATGAACGGCAAAGAGGTAAATATTAATCTATAATTGCAAGTACGTATTTTATTAGACTGTTCTTTATCATTTCATCTTCTAATTTATTAATTGAAAAAGTTTTACTTCCTGCATAATTAAGAGATGATCCACAATGATAAACTGCTTTTCGATCTAATATAATATATCTATCATGAAAATAATTATTATAAACAATCTTTAAATTATTATATTGCTCTTGGTATTTATTTATATCTATTTCTTTTAATAAACCATTATTTTTACAAATTATAGTTACGTTAACTTTTAAATTTCTTATCATATCTAAAACATTTTTATCGGCATAATTATCAATAATAATTATGTTGTCATAGGCTCCTTTTAAAATATCAACTATTTTTGAATAAGCATCATAAATTTGGCCATTAAAATAAATTTCATTATCTTTTTTCTTTTCTTCAAATTTAATAAAAGATTCTTGCAATAATTTGATATCTTCATCGTGTTTTATTACTAAATTATTAATATATTTTTGTTCAATTAATTCATTAGAAATATATTTTCGCATTATTACAAAAGCATCCATAATTGCAATACTTACTTGGGTTGCAACATTAGATTTTAAAATAGTGGCAAGCATCGCTACACCTTGTTCTGTAAATACTTGAGGTAAAAATTTTGAATATTGTCCCCGTTTAAGTTCTAAGGTCGCATTTTGCGACCTTAGAATACCAATATATTCATTTTTACTTAATTTAAAGCAAAATCTTGCTGGAAATTTTTGAGGATTTCTTTTTACTGCTTCATTAATTCTTTTTGTTTCTACTTCATAAAGTTTTGCTAAATCTGAGTCAAGCATTACTTGCTTTCCTCTTACTTCATAAATCATATTTTCTATTTTTACTTGTTTTGTTAGCATAACATCATTCATCTAAAATACCCCCTTACTTCGTTTATAACTAAAATGTATCAAACCTGTTTTATCACTTTTACTAGAAATTATTTACGCATTATTACAAAAGTATTCATAATTACAATTCAGATTTTAAAACACTTGCAAGTATAGCTACACCTTGTTCTGTAAATACTTGAGAAAAGTATTTTCTATATGTTCATCTACCATTTTTCGGAGTTTTAAGGTCGAAATTTTCGACCTTAAAAAATTCTATTCATTATCGATCAATAACCAAGAAAAATTTTTAACAAACTTTTGCATCATTACAAAAGTGTGTATAATACTAGTACTTACTTTCAAGGCAACCGAAGTTCTTAAAATACTTGCAAGCATCGCAACTACTTACTCGGTAAAAACATATGGATTTTTTCTAATTCCACCATGCTTTGAAGTTTCAAATTGAAACTTCAAGTTTTTATATTCTTCGTTAGTTAATTGAAAATAAAAATCTTCAGGAAACCTATCAATATTTCTTTTTACTGATTGATTAATCGTCTTAGTTCCATTTACACATTCATAAAGTTGGGCTAAATCAGAATTGAGCATTACTTGCTTTCCTCTTACTTCGTAAATCATATTTTTAATCTTTTCTTCTTCAATTAATGCCATTGCATTCATCTTAAAATACCCCCCTTATTTCGTTTATAAATAAAATTTATCAAACAAATGTTCTCTTGTCAATATATATTTCAATTATTTTTGGAAATATTCAAAATAATGCCAATACTAGCCATACTTACAAGTAAACTACTGCCTCCATAACTAAGGAAAGGTAAAGTGACTCCAGTCACAGGAATAATTCCTACCACGACCATTAAATTTAAAATAGCTTGAATAATTAAGCCAAAGGCGAGGCCAAAAGCTAAATATTTTGAAAATAAATCACTTGCTTTCATAGCAATCCGAATAGCTCGGTAAAAAATAAAGAAAAATAAACTGGTGACAATTAAAACTCCTAAGAAACCAAATTCTTCACTAATAATCGAAAAAATAAAATCCGTTTGGGGTTCTGGTAAATAAAAATGTTTTTGTCTTGATTTCATAAATCCCTGTCCCAGTAAGCCCCCAGGTCCAATCGCATATAAACTCTGAATAATTTGAAAACCGCTACCTAAAGGATCACTCCAAGGATTTAAAAACGAAACAATCCTAGCCATGCGATAAGGGGCAATAATAATTAAAACAATAATACCTGCTAAACCTAAAAGACCGATTTTAACAAAAAAATCGACTTTGACCCCCGAGATAAAAATTAAAACAATTAAAGTTAATACCATAACCATGGCCGTCCCAAAATCCGGCTCTAACATAATAAGTCCAAAGAATACCATAATTATAAGTAAAATAGGCAAAACACCTTTTTTAATATTAAACATTAACTTTTGATTATTAGCTAAATACTTACTTACAAAAATAATTAAACCAATCTTAGCAAATTCACTAGGTTGGATACCCAAAGAACCAATCCCAAACCAACTTCGACTACCATTTCGAACTGTGCCAATTCCCGGGATTAAAACTAAGACTAATAAAATGAAACAACCAAATAATAAAGTGTTAGCTTTCTTTTTAAAAATATGATGGTCAAAATTACTTAAAAAGTACATCAGTAAAAGACCAATAACAAAGAAAATACTTTGGGCTTTAACAAACTTAAAGGCATCATGAAATTTATAATCTGCCCAGATACAACTTGCCGAATAAATCATGACAATGCCAAATAAACAAATAAAAATAACTGCACCGACTAACCATTTATCTAATTTATGTTTCATTCAGTTTCCCTCGTTTAAGTTTATGGTGAGTGTCAAGGAAAAATGAATATAGCCTGAAACTCTGTCATAATAACACTCTTTATGCTATAATATTTATTAACTAAGAGGTGAATTAAGTTGAAAATTATCGTCTCGGCTGGAGGAAGTGGGGGACATATCTACCCAGCTTTAAAAATAATTGAAGAATTTAAAAGACAAGAAAAAAATTTAAGTATTTTATATATTGGTACCCATAATCGGATGGAAAAAGATATTATTCCTAAAGCCAATATTCCTTATGAAAGTTTAGAAGTATATGGTTTTACTAAAGATATCAAAAGAGATATTAAAAATATTAGTTTAATTAAAAAAGCTTATCGTAAATGTTTAAAAATAATGCAAGAATTTAAACCTGATGTAGTAATTGGGGTAGGGGGATACGTTACCTATCCTGTTTTAAAAGCAGCGAGGAAATGTCATATTAAGACCTTTATTCATGAACAAAATAGTCGTCCCGGAAAAGTAAATTATTTAACAAGTAAATATGCTGATATTGTGGGAGTAACCTTTGAAAGTTCGATACCTTATTTTAAAAAGGCCAAAAAAGTTGTTTATACGGGTCATCCTTCTTTAGATAGTGCGCGAATGGTTAATCAAATTGATAAAACCACTTTAGGATTTGCGAAAAATAAAAAATTAGTTTTATGTGTTGCTGGTAGTTTAGGAAGTGCTTCCTTAAATCAAAAAATGCAAAACTTTTTAAATAGTAATTTACATGATAACTATGAAATTCTTTATATTGTAGGAAATAATGTTAACTTAGAAGAATTTACATCTTCCGTAAGTCAAAGTAAAAATGTTAAGTATGTATCTTATATGGATAATTTACCGGGCATCATGGCTAGTTCAGATTTAATAATTTCCCGAGCTGGGGCGGGAGTCTTATTTGAAATCCTTGCTTTAGGTAAACCTAGTATTATTATTCCTTCTCCTAATGTTGCCAATAATCATCAATATTATAATGCTTTAGAATTAAAAAATAATGGCTGTATTTCCTTAATCGAAGAAAAAGATTTAACAGCCCAAAAACTAAGTGCCGAAATCGATAAATATTTAAATAGTAAAGCCGAAGTTTTTGAACTCCAAAAAAATATGATAAAATATCAAACATCTTCCCCCGTAAAAGAAATATATAAACTAATAAAAGACTTAATTAAATCTAGTAATTAATTAAAATATTTGATATAGTTTTAGGTAGGTGGCTATAATGCAAAAGAATAAAAAGAAAGTAAAAAAACATCTTAAAGTAAAATCATTTTTAATCTTAATAAGTATTATTTTAATTATCTTTTTTATAATATACTATCTTATTTCTCTACCTATTAAAAATATCTATATTAAAGGAAATGATAAAGTAAGTGATTATACGATTTTAGAAGTTTCTAACTTAAAAGATTATCCTAAAATGTTTAAATATTCTAAAAAAACTATTGAAAATAAAATATTAAGTATTCCTAATATTGCCAGTGTTAAAATAACTAAAAATTTATTAGGAAAAATAACTATTGAAATCGAAGAAGCCAGGGTTTTATTTTATAATCGTAATGATAAAAAATATGTTTTAGAAAATTATCAAACTTTAGATAATTCCAAAGAAAATGTGCCATTTTTAATTAATTATGTTCCTAATACTATTTATGAGCGACTTATTTCTAGTATGAAAGAATTAACTACTAATACAATTTCTCTAATAAGTGAAATAGAGTATTCGCCAAGTAAAAGTGGCGATACAGTAATTGATGAAACTAGATTTTTACTAAGAATGAATGATGGCAATAACGTATATATTAATTTAATAAATATTAAAAGATTAAATATGTATTTAGAAATTTCGACTATTTTTCCTTCTAATGGTACTTTAGGATTAGATTCCGATAATGGTCAAGTTGTTTTTAATGCATTTTAAATAAGGGTGGTTTTAATGAATTATTATAATGAAATGGTCAAAATAATAGATTCCTTAAATGGCCAAAAAGCAACATTATTATTACATAGTTGTTGTGCGCCATGTTCTTCTTCAGTGATTGAAACATTAAAAGATTATTTTAAAATTACAATACTTTATTATAATCCTAATATTGAACCAGATACGGAATATGAAAAAAGAAAAGAGGAACAAATTCGGTTTATTAAAGAATTAAATGCCGACATTAACTTTTTAGACGTGCCTTATGAAAACGATGAATTTAAAAAAATTAGTAAAGGATTAGAAAATGCTTTAGAAGGGGGAGAACGGTGTCATAAATGTTATCGTTTAAGATTAGAAAAAACAGCTTTGCTAGCTAAAGAGAAAAACTTTACTTATTTTGGCACTACTTTAACGGTAAGTCCTTATAAAAATAGTCAAGTTATAAATGAAATAGGGAAGATTTTAGCCGACCAATATCATATCAATTATTTATATTCTGATTTTAAAAAACATGATGGTTATAAAAGAAGCATTGAATTATCGAAAAAATATAATTTATATCGGCAAAATTATTGTGGTTGTATTTATTCTAAAAATAATCAAAAAGTTAAAGAAAAATTATCTAATAGTTAAATAACCTCGAAAATTATGATAGTAAGCTTTCTTAAAATCATCAATTAATTTCTTAGGAAAATCATGATGAAAAGTCATGATTATTTTATTAATTCCATATTCTCTTAGAATTCGAAATAACTTAATTTGCAGGTTTTCCAGACCTTTTTCAGTTAAAACATCATAAATATCAATATATAAAGTTTCATTTTGATACATTAGATTCATATTATCACCGGCGTAATTTTACCAAATAATTTTTGGTATTGCATTACATTCGACAATACCTCTCTAAAAAAGTTATGATGCGAAATTAAAGACATTATGATATAATTTTTGATAGGTGAAGATTATGATGACTTTCTTACAAATTCTTGTTAATAAATTAATTACATGGGGTTGTAAAATTATGAAGAAAAATGGAACAGTTTTACCTGGTACTTTTTCTTATAATATGCGGCCTAAAGTTTTAGAAAAAATAAAATATCCGAAATATGTAATCGGAGTTACTGGTTCCAGTGGTAAAGGAACAACAACTAATTTAATTGCCCATATTTTAAAATCTAATGGTTATGATGTAGTTTATAATGAAAATGGTTCCAATGGGATTCGCGGTTTAACTACGTTAATTTTAAATAACTGTACGATGTTTGGCCGTTTTAAACATGATATTTTATTATTAGAAATTGATGAAAAACATCTCCATTTAGGTTTTCGGAAAAACAAATTAACCCATTTAATCATTACGAATATTACTCGCGATCAACCAGCGCGAAATGGTAGTCCCGATTTAATTTATAAAGCTATCATGGACTCTTTAGATGAACAAACGACTCTCATATTAAATGCCGATGATCCAGGTCTTATGCAAGCCAAACTTACATTTTTAGGCAATATCATTACTTATGGTTTAGAAAAAACTGTCGATAGTTATACCAAATTTAAAGGTCAAAGTATCGATAATGCTTATTGTCCGAAATGTCATAAAAAACTTACTTATAAATTTTATCATTATGGTCATATAGGTTCTTATTTTTGCAAAAACTGTGATTTTTCCCGGGGAAGTCTTAACTATATGGGAACAAATATTGATTTAAAAAATAAAACCATGAAAATAAATAATGAAATGATTACTTTAAATAAAGATATTTTATTTGAAGCTTATGCGACCATTGCGGCTTATGCCCTTACTAGTACCATTGGTTTAAAAAAAGAAGAAATAACTTTTGCTTTAAATAAAAATACCCCGAAAGCTAAAAGAGGTAATACCTATACTTTAGATAATCGCCATATTACTTTCTTAGAAAGCAAAAATGAAAATTGCTTAAGTTATTATCAATCATTAAAATATATTATTGATACTAACCAAAAATGTTCCGTTATTTTAGGTTTTGATAATGTCTCAAGACGATATAAATTTAATGATGTTTCTTGGCTTTGGGATGTTGAATTTGAACTTTTAAATAACTCTAATATCGATAAAATATTTTGCATTGGTCGTTTTAAATGGGATGTAGCCAGTCGCTTAATTTATGCTAATATTGACCCTAAAAAAATAATTTTAGTTGAAGATTTAGATAACGTTTTAAGTTCTTTACGGCAAAAAACTAAATATGATTTATATACAATGGTTTGTTTTGATATGACCGCTATTTTAAAAAGTAAAATCTTGGAGGCAAACAATGGAAACAATTAAAATTGCACATTTATATTATGATTTAATGAATTTATATGGTGAGAATGGTAATATTCGGGTTTTAACCAAACATTTAGAAGAACAAAATGTTAAAGTAATATTACATACTCTTTCTTTAGAAGATGAACTTGATTTTACAAAATATGATTTCTTTTATTTAGGATGTGGCAATAAAGCTAGTTTTAATTTAGTTTTAGAACATTTAAAAAAATATCAAAAAGAAGTAAAAAAAGCCATCAAAGATAATAAATTTTTCTTAGTAAGTGGTACTTCTTTAGATTTATTTGGTAAATCTTTTACTAATCTTGATGGTACGATTACTAAAACATTAAATATTTTTGATTATGAAAGTAAAGAGATAGATAATCGACTAGTTGGTGAACAAGAATTTACTTTTAATAGTTTAGATAAACCAATAATTGGTTTTCAAAATCGTAATACTATTTTAGATAGTTTAGGAGAACTTCATTTATTTGAAGTTATAAAAGGTTTTGGTTATCAAATGGATTCCCATTTCGAAGGAATAAGAGATCATAATTTTTATGGAACTTATTTATTAGGACCTATCTTAGCCAGAAATCCTCATTTTACAGAATATTTAGTTTCTAAGATTATGGCTAGTAAAAATTTAACATATCATCCCTTTGAACTTGCTTATGAAACTAAAGCTTATCAAGAGTATTTAAAAAATATTATTGAAAAAAATTAATAATATTTTTTTATTTACATAACAATAAATTTTATGTTATTATTTCTATAGAATAAAGGAGATGTTAAGAAATGACTGAAACACGTTTAGGGGGGGGGGTTATTAAGAAGTAAGAAAGTAATCCTTACATCTTTAATAATCTTCCTTGTAGCATTAGTAATAGGGGTAACTTATGCTTATTGGAAAGTAGATGAAAAACAAACTTCCTTAAATTTATTAAATTCTAATTGTTTAAAAGTAACATATGAAGACATAAATGAAGGGATAACGATTGAACATGGCTATCCCATGAGTGATAGTGATGGCATGGAGGAACCATATTACCAATTTACGATATCAAATATCTGTGAAAATGATTGGGCCTCTTATCAAATAAATATAGAAACAATTGAAGCTTCAACAGAGGAAACTCCCAAATATTTGCCGGAGCGATATATAAAAGCTAATTTAAGTGTTGGAGAAGATAGTAAAGTAACAACGAAATTAACAAGTGATTTAAATGTTACACCAACAATTGAAGAAGCAGTAAGAGCTTATAAATTATTAGTAGCTAAATTAGCCCCAGGAGCAAGTGTAACTTATGATTTAAGATTATGGATGGACGAAGGAGTAACAATGGAAAACACCGATGCAATGAACGCTACCTATGAAAGTAAGATAAGTGTAGTCTTTAGTTATATGGAACCACCAGTATATTTAGTCGATAAAATAAAAGAACAAGCAAGTAAAGATGAAAATGTCTGTGGAGATAATGGAATAGTAGAAGTAAAACATGATGACGCTACGATTGCAGATATTGATTATCATACATTTGATGAAAAATTAAATAATGAAACAGTAAAATCCAATCTAAAAATGACGGAATATCGATATTGTGGAGAAGACCCTAATAATTATGTAACATTTAATAATGAAACAGCTGGCTGGCGAATAATCGGATTAGTTAATACTCCGGAGGGTCAACGAATTAAAATAATCAGAGCAACACCATTATATCTGAATTTATCATGGGATAATAAACCAAGTGGAACTGGTTCATCAAATAGCTCATATGGAAGTAATGATTGGAGCGATTCAAGATTACAAGAATTATTAAATAAAGGTGGAGCCTATTATAATCGAACAAGTGGTACTTGTTATAAAGGCTCAAGTAATGCATCAACCTCATGTAATTTTGGAGATAGTAGTGAAACACCTGGGTTAACCGCTGAAGCAAAAAATATGATAGATACAATTACTTGGAACTTAGGAGGAACTGCTAGTTACAGTAGTGCTTCCAATGGACTTACAAAACACTTTTACAATTATGAAAGAGGGATAATAGTTTACACAAACAGTAGTTTAACAAATCCAAGGCCAACCTTATGGCAAGGAGAAGTAGGCTTAATGTATCCTAGTGATTATGGATATGCAACCGGAGGAGGTAGTACCTATAACCGTGGAGCATGTTTAAGTAAGGAATTATACAATTGGAGTAGTGGAACATATCGAAGTAATTGTGCCCATACAGATTGGCTATTAAACAAAAGTTCATATCAATGGACTCTATCGCCGTACTCGTCGGCTAGCAACTATGCCTTCTATGTGCATACTGCGGGTATTGTCTACAGCAACTACTATGTCAACAGTGCGTACGCCGTCGCGCCAGTCCTATATCTAAAATCCGATGTGCAAATAGGAGAAGGGAGTGGTCTTGATACGAATCCTTATACTTTGGAACAAGGGTAATGGCATTTATAATTAACTATGGTTAACTCTATAGTTTTTTTATTTTTATTTAATCATATATTTTAAATAGGTGGGAAATATGCATTTATATAAAACTATGCGTGATTTTCTAATGGATAAAGATTACTATATTGACATATTTGAAAAATATATTCATGTTTTTAATTATGTCGATATCATAAAATTAGAAAGTAATAAAATAATCATAACGATGGATGGTTTTAATTTAGAAATAGATGGTACGGATTTAGTCGTAAAAAGGTTAGAAAAAAAAGAAATCTTAATTGAAGGTGTTGTTTTAAAAGTGGGGTTTATAAGGTGATAAAAAAGTATATTTATTTAAAATGTAAATGTAAGAATAAAGGTAAATTATTAATAAAATTATATAAAAATAAAATAAATGTATATGACGCGATATATAAAGAACCGGAAATATATTTTAAAATATTAGCGAGCGATCAAGATAAACTAAAAAAAATATATGGTTATAAATTTTATTATTATTCGGAAAGTGGTATCTTTAAATTAAAAAAAGCAATTCCTTTTTGGCAAGTATTTAGTATTATTTTATTTATCATTATGATTAATTTTTTATCCAATATTATTATCGAAGTAGATGTTATTCATTCTAATAAAGATATCCGAAATTTAATTAGAACTAGTTTAGAAGAAAAAGGTATTAAGAAATTAAGCTTTAAAAAAGATTTTAATACTTTAGAACAAATAAAAGAAGAAATTAAAAATACCTATAAAGATAAAATAGAATGGTTAGAAATTGAAAATGTGGGAATGAAATATATTGTTCGGATTGAAGAAAGAATTATTAATAACTTAGAGCAGGAAGATAAAAATTGTCATATTGTTGCTAGTAAAAATGGGATTATTGAAAAAATAATGGCCACCAAAGGGGAAGTCTTAGTCCATGATGGTCAGTATGTATCCGAAGGTGATATCTTAATATCGGGAGCTATTAAAAAAGAGGAAGAAATAAAAGAAAATGTTTGTAGTACGGGTAATGTTTATGCTGAAGTATGGTACACCACCAAAGTAAGTATTCCCGTATCTTATGAAGAACAAGAATATACGGGGAAAGTTAGATTAAATTTACGAATTAAAAGTGATCGCTTTAATTATAAAATTTTTAAAAGTCGAATAAAAAATACTTATGTTGAAGAAGAACAAAAATTATTTCGTTTATTTGAAATAGATTTTTATAAAGTAAAAGAACGTGAAGTAAATATTAAAAATCGGACTAATACCTTAGAAATGGGGGTGGAAAAAGCTATTAAACTTGCCGATGAAAAAATAAATTTAAAATTACAAGAACCTGAATATATAAAGGTACGAAAAGTTTTGAAAAAAAGTTTAAATGATAGTACAATAGAAGTAGAATTATTCTATGCTGTTGTTGAGAATATTACGAAAGTCGTAGAATATGAAGAAATAATTGATAATAAGGATGGTAATTAAGATGATACTAGATACTTTAACGGATGCTATTGTGGATGTTTGGCCCATGCTAACAATCTTTTTAGTCGTAATTGTAACGATTAGACTCGCTTATTTAAAGATAAACAACGAAAAATTTGTTTTTTATCGCGAATTTCTAAACTTAATGTTTATTGTTTATATCTTTTTATTATATCAATTACTTACCAGTACCGAATTAAATAAAATGAGTGGTTTAAATATTGTTCCTTTTACAGAAATATTCCGTTATGAAATAGGTAGTAAACTATTCATGTTTAACGTAATAGGTAATATTTTAGTATTTGTTCCTTTTGGCTATTTTGTCTCTGGTTATGTCAAAGCTAGTAAATTTAGTCATATCTTCTTTATTAGTGTCATTACTTCTTTAACTGTGGAATTAGTTCAATTACAAATTGGAAGAAGTTTTGATATCGATGATATTATATTAAATGTGGCCGGAAGTATTATTGGTTTCTTACTATATATCGGTCTTACGGCGATTAAAAAACATTTACCTAAAATCTTCCAAAGTGATTTATTTTATAATATAATTTGTATTATAATATTTGTAATATTTATAGTTTATTTTACACGCATTATTGGATTAGGGTGGTTTTAGTGGATAATATTAATAATGAGTTTGGTTATACGAAAGATTATAGTTATTTAAGTGAGGTAATTAAAGAAACTTTAGAGCACGAACAAGCAACTGATGCCTTATTTGAAATTACTTTTGTTGATGAAGAAAAAATAAGAAAAATTAACCATCAATACAGGCATATTGATAAAATAACGGATGTCATATCTTTTGCTTTTGAAGATAATCAAGATTATATTCCAAAAATAAGATTTCTCGGCGAAATATATATATGTATTCCGAGGATGCAAGAACAAGCCCTAACTTATGGGCATAGCGAAAAAAGAGAATTAGCTTTTTTATGTGTTCATGGGCTTTTACATTTACTAGGATATGATCATCAAGAAAAAGCTGAAGAAAAAGTTATGTTTGCCTTACAAGATGAAATTCTAAATAAAGTTGGCATAACTAAATAGTAAGGAAGTAGAAAAATGAAGAGTGGTTTTGTAAGTATCATTGGTCGACCTAATGTGGGGAAAAGTACCCTGATTAATACAATAATAAATAAAAAAATAGCAATTACTTCGGATAAAGCCCAAACAACTAGAAATATCATTCAGGGGGTATATAATGAAAAAGATACCCAAATAGTTTTCGTGGATACTCCGGGTATTCATAAACCAATAAATAAATTAGGTAAAATTTTAAATAAAGAAACTTATGCTTTAACAAAAGATGTTGATGCTATTTTATTTGTTGTCGATGCTTCCGTTAATTTAGGTAGTGGCGATAAATTTATTATTAATAGTTTAAAACAAAATGATATTCCCGTTATTTTAGTCTTAAATAAAATTGATAAAATAAGACCCGAACAAGTTTTATTAATGATTGAATCCTATAAAGATTTATATCCTTTTGCCGAGATTGTTCCGATAAGTGGTCTTAAAAATGACAATGTTGATCGTTTAATAAAAGTAATTAAAAAATACTTAACTGATGATGTCAAGTATTTTCCAGATGAAGTAATAACCAGTAATAGTATCTATTTTATGATTAGTGAATTAGTAAGAGAAAAACTACTTAACCTAACAATTGAAGAAGTACCGCATTCTCTTACTTGTACCACCAGTCATTATGAAGAAAAAAAAGATTTAATTGAAATAACTGTTGATATTATCGTGGACCGTGATTCTATTAAAAAAATTGTTATAGGTAAAAATGGTGAAAGATTAAAAACTGTTGGTTCCCTAGCGCGTAAAGATATTGAAACTATGCTTGGGAAAAAAGTTTATTTAGAGTTATATGTCAAAACTATCAAAAAATGGCGGGAAAAAGAAAAACTATTAAATGAACTTGGTTTTAAAGAATTTGAATAAAATTTAAAAAATATCCCCATTATATATTTAGAAAGAATAAAATGGGTGATAAAAATGAATAAAGAAACAGCTTGGCAAAAATTTAAAGAATCAGGTAAAGTTGAAGATTATTTAGAGTATGTTAAATTAAAGAGAAGTGAAAAATAATGATTTCAAAAGTTGAAGGAATAATTATAAGTGAAACAGCTTATGGTGAAACTTCGAAAATAATGCAAGTATTTACTAAAGAATATGGAATCATAGGTATAATGGGTAAGGGTGTTAAATCTATAAAAAGTCCCTTGCGGGCTCTTACTCTTAAATATACTTATGGTTCTTTTAATATTTATTATAAAGAAAATAAATTATCTCTTTTAAAAGATGTTGATATAATTAATCCTTTAAAAAATATTAAAAGTGATATTACTTTAATTGGTTATCTTGGTTATTTATGTGATTTAGCGCATCAAGTTTATAAACAAAATAATAATAAAATAATTTATGATTTATTAATCCAAGGTATTTTAAAAATTGAAGAAGGTTTAGATCCTTTAGTTATTACGAATATTTTAGAACTTAAATTTTTAAAGTTTTTAGGTGTAGGCTTAGAATTAGATTCATGTATTTTATGTGGTAGTAAAACTAATATTTTAACAATTGATGCGGATGCTGGGGGTTATGTTTGTCAAAAATGTTATACTAATGAAATAATTGTTAATAAAAAATGTATTAGTTTAATTAGAATGTATTATTATGTTGCTTTAGAACAAGTAAAAGAACTTAAAATAAGTAAAGAAGTAGCCAGTGAAATAAATAGATTTATTGATCGTTATTATGAAAGATATACGGGTTTATATTTAAAAAGTAAAGATTTCTTAAATAAGATATTATCGTTATAGTAATATTTTAATTTGTGACAACAATAATTTTATCTTTGTAATTTCTTATAAGTATGTTATAATTTAGTCATACAAGTGTTGATGAGCTTGGCAAACTCGGAGCTATATAAAATAAAAGTGATTCGCTAAAGAATAAAAAGGGTGGAACCGCGGAAATATTATTTCGTCCCTTGGGCTTTCTTTAGTGTTTTTTAATTTAAGGAGGGATAATTTTGAATGTATTTGTAGCCCACACTTTTAGTGAGAATTTAAGTGCTGATTATTATGATTTAATATTACAAGTTTATAAACTAATTAAAGAAAATAATCATAAAATATTAGTTGGTGGTTTATTTACGAAACTAAAAGATAATTTATTAGAATATGAAGATATTATTACTTGTTATTCATTAAGAAAATATCAAGAAGAAGAACGTAAATTATTACCAAATGGAAAATATATTTTAACTGATAATATTTATAGTCGGACTAAAAATTTAATGGAAAATAGTGATATAGTAGTTATATTACCTGGCGGATCGGGCTCTTTAGCGGAAATATTTAGTATTTTAGAAGCATATAAATATCTTGAAAGTAAAAATAAAATTTATATTCTTAATTATCATAATCATTATGATGATTTAATTAATTATTTAAAAAAGTTAGAAGATAATAAATTTAATAAAAGAACAGATTTAGCTTATTTAAAAATTATTAATTTAAAAGAATTAAAAAGTATTTTAGAAAGTAGGTAAAATTATGAAAATGGATGAATTAGTTAATTTTTGTAAACAATATGGTTTTATATTTCAAGGAAGTGAAATTTATGGAGGATTATCAAATACTTGGGATTATGGTCCTTTAGGAATTGAATTAAAAGAAAATATAAGAAGAGCTTGGTGGAAAAAATTTATTCAAGAAAATCCATATAATTATGGTATTCAAAGTGCTATTTTAATGAATCCGAAAGTTTGGGAAGCAACTGGACACGTTACAAGTTTTAATGATCCCTTAATTGATTGTAAACATTGTAAAATGCGTTTTCGAGCTGATAAATTAATTTCGGAATATATGAGTGGTAAAAATAAGGAAATATCTTGTGATGGTTGGGAAAATGAAAAATTAGAAAACTTTATTAAAGAAGAAAAAATACCTTGTCCTAATTGTGGAAGTTTAGATTTTACCGGAATTCGGCAATTTAACATGATGTTTAAAACTTTCCAAGGAGTAACGGAAGATGCTAGTGCAACAGTATATTTAAGACCAGAAACAGCTCAAGGAATGTTTGTTAATTTTAATAATATTGTTAGAAGTATGCGAGTTAAAGTACCATTTGGAATTGGTCAAACTGGTAAGAGTTTTCGAAACGAAATAACTCCGGGTAATTTTACTTTTAGAACTAGAGAATTTGAACAGATGGAATTAGAATTTTTCTGTAAACCAGGTACTGATTTAGAATGGTTTGGCTACTATAAACAATTTTGCATGGACTTTTTAAAAAGCCTAGGAATTAGTAAAGAAAACTTACGTTTCCGGGATCATGCCAAAGAAGAATTAGCCTTTTATAGTGTAGCTACAACCGATATCGAATATCGATTCTTACATGGTTTTGATGAGCTTTGGGGAATAGCTGACCGAACAGATTATGATTTAACTACGCATAAAGAACATAGTGGGGTTGATTTATCTTATATTGACCCTCAAACAAATGAAAGATATATACCTTATTGTATTGAACCAGCAGTAGGTCTAGATCGTTTAATTCTAATGTTTTTAACAGAAGCTTATACTAAAGAAAAATTAGAAAATGATGATGAACGAGTTGTTTTAAAACTTCATCCTTTCTTAGCTCCAATTAAAATAACAATTTTACCTCTTATTAAAAAAGTTCATGGCGATAAAGCAAATGATTTATATGCCCGACTTTGTAAAAGTTTTAATTGTAGTTATGATGATGCTGGTAGTATCGGGAAAAGATATCGAAGAAGTGATGCTGTTGGAACACCATTTTGTATAACTATTGATGATGAAACTTTACAAAATGATACAGTTACTTTAAGAGAGCGTGATACAATGGAACAAATTACTATAAAAATAGCTGATTTAGAAAGTTATATTAGTAAACATCTTGAGTTTTAAATAATTGTCTTAAAAGGCAATTTTTTTTAGAAAATAAAAAAGTACTATTAATTAGTACTTAAACTTTAAGGAAAGGATGCGAGGATACAATTACAAATTGATAATTATATACCTGCTTTTAGAAAAGGAATAAATCCTTTCCTAATTAATAGTATACACTAATATTATTAAATTTCAACTATTTTTGATTTAC
The DNA here is from genome assembly GCA_947589195.1 of uncultured Bacilli bacterium. Lineage (GTDB taxonomy): Bacteria > Bacillota_I > Bacilli_A > RF39 > UBA660 > MGBC108787. Next base: position 54,671 of record CANPZX010000001.1, read on the forward strand.
TAAGTTAAATAAAAATGTTAAGATATAGATAAGAATGGAGAAGATGAAAATGGAAAAAATAGCAAATGGGGGGGGGGTTATTTAAGAGTAAGAAAGTAAGACTTTCTATTTTAATAATTCTCTTAATAACGTTAGTAATAGGAAGTACCTATGCCTTATGGCAAATAACCCATATCCAAACCGGATTAAATAAATTAGCAAGTAATTGTTATGATATTGAATTTAGTGAACAAGATAATATAGTTTTAAAAGAAGCCATACCGATATTAAATAGTGAAGGAGAAAAGTTAACTCCCTATATAATAAGCATCAAAAATACTTGTGATGCTGAAACTAAATA
>CANPZX010000002.1 GCA_947589195.1 uncultured Bacilli bacterium
ATTTGGTTGTCTCACAAACCCTTATAAATAAAGGGTTTCAACAAAAATGGAGCGCTATTGCGCTCCTTCAGGGGGTTTTGGTTGATCCATTCTCACACAAAATCGTAAGAACGATCGAAAGGTTAGCATGACAAACTATCATGCTATCTAAATGATATAATGATTTTTTTTCTTTGTCAAACAAATTCCTCTTAAAAAAATTAGTTTCTTAAAATATGACGTTAACTAATAATAAAATAAATGTAAATTTACATTTACTTTATTATTATTCTTCTAAATCTTTGTCTTTAAGTTTTATAAGTTCATTATAATATAGAACTTCTGAAGTACTTATATAAGGTATTACATAAATATAAGCTATCCCAAAAGTAATTGCTCCTAGTAACATCCAGCCAATGAAACTTAAAATAAAAACAAAATAATCAAATTTATAACCATTCATTAATTTTTTACTCATACTAAGATATTCCATTGGTTGTTTACCCGGCTTATCAATATATAAATAATAAACCATGGAATAAGATAAAGCCGCGATAATACCAGGAACAATAAACAACAGACCCCACAATAAAGTAAATAAGGACATAAGTAATGAAATAGCAACAATTGGTAAAACTTCACTAACATACTTAAATAAATCATGATAACTATAACTTTCACCACGAACAATCTTTAATAAATAGCTAATTAAACCCACTGATAATGTAGATATAAATAATGACGCTACAAAAGTTAAAGCTAACCCAATGTTACTTTTATCACCAAATATTAATAAAATAAGAAATGATATAACTGAATCAAGCCCCACAACGATTAACTCACCTAGCCAAAGATCTTTAAATTTATTTTTTACTATTTCTTTCGCTTTGTTTTTAATTTCAACTCTATTCATTTGTTAACCTCCTCCTAATTAATATTATAATTTAGGGAACTTATTTAATCAAGATTTGTTAAATTATTTAAGATATTTTGATATTTTTTATTATTTTCATATAAACCTTTCATTAAGAAATCATTACTATCTTCTTTCGCTTGTAATAATATTTTGAAATCTCTTTTTAAATCAGCAATTTTAAAAACCATATCACCACTTTGTTTGGTGCCAAATAAATCTCCTTCGCGGCGCATTAAAAAGTCCTGTTCACTAATATAAAAACCATCATTACTTTCTTCTAAAACTTTTAAACGTTTTGTATCATCATATTTAGTAATTAAATAGCAATAACTTTCTAAACTATTTCTCCCGACCCGTCCTCTTAATTGATGAAGAGTTGCTAAACCATACATTTCCGCATTAAAAATTACAATAGTCGTGGCATTAGAAACATCGACTCCTACTTCAATTACCGTCGTAGCAATTAAAACTTTAATATCACCATTTTTAAAATCATTCATAATCTTTTCTTTTTCTTTAGGTTTTACTTTACCATGTAATATTTCCATAGGTACTTTACCATTAAAAGCAGTATTAAAACTTTCTTTTAAAGAAACGACATCATGTACATCTCTTGTTTCATTTTCTTCTATCGCTGGGGCAACAACATATATTTGATGACCAAGTTTTAGTTCTTCCCAAAGACTTTGTAAAACACTTTTTAATTCACTTTCTTTTTTTATCATGGTTTTAATTTCTTTGCGTCCATTCGGTTTTGTTTTTATTAAACTAGTATCCATATCCTTGTAAATAACTAAGGCATAAGTTCTGGGAATGGGAGTAGCACTCATATAAATAATGTCAGGCATATAACCTTTACTTTGAAATATATTTCTTTGATTAACCCCAAAGCGATGCTGTTCATCTGTAATTACTAAACCTAATTTTTTAAATTCCACATTACTACTTAATAAAGCATGGGTTCCAATTAAAATATCAATTTCACCCTTTTTTAATCTTGCTAAAATATTTTCTTTTTCTTTTTTAGTTTGACTACCAGTTAGTAATTCTACACAGACATTAAAATCTTTTAATAATTTTTGGATACTCATAAAGTGTTGGGTAGCTAAAATTTCTGTCGGTGCCATCAAAGCACTTTGATATCCTGATAAAAAATTGGCATAAGATGCAATGGTGGCAACAATTGTTTTGCCACTTCCAACATCACCTTCGATTAAACGATTCATTCTTTTTTTACTTCTTAAATCATTTAAACAAGCCGTGATGGCTTCTTGTTGATCACTCGTTAAAGTAAAAGGTAAACTGGTAATTAATTTTTTCACATCCTCATTTATAAATTCATGAGTTAAACCATTCATTTGAGAATTCTTAATTTTTAAATAATTTATTTTCAACATAAAAACAAAAAATTCTTCATAAATAAGCCTTAATTTAGCCTTTTTTAAGTTGGTAATATCTTCCGGGTTATGGATAATTTCTAAAGCTTCTTTTTTCGAAATAAAATTATATTTTTCCCTAATATGTTCGGGAATATAGTCAACTATTTCAGGGTTTTCTTTTAAAGCATTTAAAATAATATCATTTAATTCTTTATTTTTAATATTTTTATCTTTATGATAAATCGGTTCTATTTTGGGATTAAGGGTTTTAGAAAGACGAATATCACTAGCAACAAAATTATTTTTTTTGCTATCATATTTTCCGACTAAAGTAATTTCTTTACCTAAACTTAAGTTTTTTTTTATAAAAGCCCGATTAAAAATAACCACATTTACTAAATTATTGGAAGTATTTACTTTAAAAGATAAACGATTTAAATTTTTTTTAATAAAAAAAACTTTAGGTTCAGTATCAATTGTTGCATTAATCGTAATCGTCGTGTTTTCGGGAGCATCTTTAATATTAATGGGATTATAAACATTATAACGATACGGATAATTGTTTATTAAATCTTGAATGGTATAGATACCTAATTTATTTAAATTAGTAATCGTTTTGGGTCCAACTTTTTTAATATCCATAAGTTCCATAAATTTGTACTTCCTTTATAATTAAATTATAACAAAACTTACGATAATTTTTAATATTTTTGCGAAAAAAATGTTGACAAATTACTTAACTTTGATTAGTATATATCTCACCAATTCACCAAAAGGCGAATTGGTGCTAGTATCACACTAGTCAACCCCTTTTTATTCTTTTAGAAGCTGTCTTCAGGGGGCAGCTTCAGTTTGTGGAATGATAAACGTTGTTAAGTTTTATTTTAGCTTAACAACGTTTTTGTTTTTTAGTTATTTATTAATTTTTGATAATATTCATATCTTTGCATTGCCGCTTCTTTATTTAAATCAAGTAAAGTTTTGGCTAAAGAGGCATCTTTTATTTTTAAAGCATGAAATCTAGTTTCGTTATCTAAAAATTCCGAATATTTCGAAAAATCTGGTTTAGCTGAATCAAAATATAATTTTTCTTCTTGAGGATTATAATGCATTAGAAGTTGATAACCACATTCGACAGCGAGTTTTTGTTCACTGGTTGTACAAGATAAGCCATTTTTAATACCATGTTCAACACATGGAGCATAAGCAATGACAATACTTGGGCCATCATGGTTTTCCGCTTCGGTTAAAACTTTAATGGCTTGTATAAAGTTAGCGCCCAAAGAGATAGCTCCAACATAACAATTAGGATAACACATGGCTATTTTGAATAAATCTTTTTTCGCCGTTTTTTTACCAAAATCAGCAAATTCAGCTACTTGACCAATCGTAGATGATTTAGACATTTGACCACCAGTATTTGAATATACCTCAGTATCTAAGACTAAGATTTTTATTTTCTCATTACTTGATAAAATATGATCAATACCGCCAAAACCAATATCATAAGCCCAACCATCGCCACCAATAGCCCAGACGCTGCGACTAGGTAAATAGTTTAAAAGATTTTGTAAGTCTTTAGGGATCGTCATTTTACTTAAGTCTTCTTTTAATCTACTAGTAATGGTAAAATCATCAGGATTTTCCAAATATTCTTGATATTTAACTTTTACTTCATCATCTACTAAAGGTAGGGATTGTTCCATAATAGCTTTTATTTGGTTTCTTTTTTGTTTGTAGGATAAATACATACCATAAGCAAATTCGGCATTATCTTCAAATAAACTATTAGCCCACGGAATTAAATATGGTGTAGATGGAACACTTCCCCCATAAATACTTGAGCAACCCGTAGCATTAGCAATGATAAGTTTTTTCCCAACAATTTGGGTTAATAACCGAATGTATGATGTTTCACCACATCCGGCACAAGCTCCAGGAAATTCAAATAAAGGTTTAACAAAACTCAAATCTTTAGGAGTATTTTTCTCTTTAACAATTGGATTTTCATATTCATTAAAATAATAATTACTTACTTTTTGATTTTCTTTAGAATATGGACCAAATTCTAAAGCTTTTTTTCCTTTTAAACCCGGACAAATATTAAGGCATAAGCCACAACTAGTACAATCTTCTTCACTAATACTTACTAAATAATTATATTTATCATCCCCGATTAAAGGTTTTCCGATATTTTTATCTAATGTTTTAAAGCTTCTAATCACGGCATGAGGACAAACAAAACTACATAAACCACATTCACTACAATTTTCTGGTAGCCATTTAGCTACCTTATCCGCAGTTTTACGTTTTTCATTTTTTGCTAATCCGCCCGGGAAAGTACCATCTTTAAAACTTAAGCAATCACTTACTTTTAAAGTATTACCTAGACGATGATTAATTTTAGTAAAGACATCATCATCCCAATTTATTTCTACTTCTTCTTCATTTAACTTCACTTTATAAATTTCTTCTAAACTATTTCTAATGGCTTTTAAGTTATTATTAATAACTTCTTCCCCTTTATTTTTAAAATCATCTTGAATAGTTTTACTTACTAACTCTAAAGCATTTTTTATCCCTAGTAGTTTTAGAATAACGACTTCCATTATTTTATTAATTTTACCTTTAATACCACTTGTAAGGGCGATATCACTAGCATCAATAACTAAAACTGTAATATTTCTTTCTTTAATTATTTTTTTATCATGACTACTAATTTTATGATTTAATTCTTTAGCATTAGTCGTGTTAATAAGTAAGGTTCCATCTTCCTTGATATTATCTAACATATGATATTTTAAAAAGTATTCATCTTTTGTCACAACAACTAAATTAGGATTAGTACAATAATAAGGAGCTTCAACATTTTCTTCTTTTATTCTTAAATTACTTACTGTTAGGCCTCCACTTTTTTTCGAATCATATTCAAAATAACCATCTACATATTTATTTTGTTCTAAAGCAACTAATTTTAATATGGATTTACTAGCACTTACCATGCCATCGCTACCAAAACCATAAATAACGATTTCGGAGGCCTTTAAATCAATATTATAATCAAATTTGGGTAATGATAGATGGGTGACATCATCGATAATTCCAATTGTAAAGTTATTTTGTAAAGTAGATTCTAGCATTTTGTAAACACTGTAAATATCGGCTGGGGTGGTATTTTTACTAGAAATTCCATATCTTCCACCGACGATATGACAACCCATATCTTTAAGAGCAGCAAGACAGTCAAGATATAATGGTTCACCAATGCTTCCACTTTCTTTAGTTCGATCTAAGACAGCAATATTTTTTACAGTTTTAGGGATAACTTTAGTTAAGTATTCTTGACTAAATGGCCGATATAAATGCACTTCTACTAAACCAATTTTTTGATTATGTTTTAATTCTTCATTTATAACTAATTTAATTGTATCACAGACACTACCCATGGCAATGATTATATTCTCGGCATCAGGACTTCCATAATAATTAAAAGGTGCATAACTGGTATGAGCAAATTCATTAACTTTTTGCATATAGTTATTAACAATATCCGGAATTTTTAAATAATCTTGGTTTCTGGCTTCGATGGTTTGAAAATAGATATCTTCATTAAATGCTAAACCTTTTTCAATAGGATTATTGATATTTAAGGCTCGATTTTTAAATTGAGTTAATTTATCTTGATTAATAAGTTTTAAGAAGTTAGCCTCATCAATAGAATCAAGGGTTGTAAGGGCATGTGAGGTTCTAAATCCATCAAAAAAGTGTAAAAATGGTAAACTGCCTTCTATAGCACTAAGATGGGCAATTCCGCCAAGAAGATAAGCATCTAAAGCATTGGTGGACGCTAGTATACAAAAACCAGTACTTCTAGTCGCATAAATATCACTATGGTCCCCAAAGATACTTAAGCCATGAGTCGCAATAGTTCGAGAAGCTACATGGATAACTCCGGGAAGCATTTCCCCAGCAATTTTATACATATTGGGAATCATTAAAAGTAAACCTTGACTAGCGGTAAAGGTACTAGCTAGGGAACCACTTATTAAAGCGCCGTGCAGGCATCCAGCCGCCCCCGCTTCACTTTGCATTTCCACTAGTTCAACTTTGTTATTAAATAAATTTTTTTTATCCGTATGATTTAAATAATCAATATTAGAAGCCATGGGACTAGATGGAGTTATGGGATATATCGAAGCAACCTCACTAAATAAAAAAGCTATTTTTGAACATTCTTGATTAGCATCTGTAACAATTCGCATTTTATCAGTCTCCTATCATCTAAATTTTAACAAAATTTAAATAAAGTAGCAATATTATGAAGACTTATTTAAAGAATTTTGTTCTAAAAGTAAAAGTTTTCTCTTTAGATCTAACCCACCAGCATAACCAGTTAAAGAACCATCAGAACCTATAACCCGATGGCAAGGGATTATTATAGATATAGGATTTTTACTTATCGCATTTCCGATAGCTTGATTAGCCATCTTTTTATTGGTTATCGCCATATATTTTTCTTTAATGTCTTTATAGGTGGTAGTCTCACCATAAGGAATAGTTTTTAAAATTTCCCAGACTTCTTTTTGAAATAAAGTACCGATAGGTTGTAAATTTAAGATATTAATATGAGGATTTTCACCTCTAAAATAAGCATCTAACCATTTTTTTACTATTTTAAAAATAGGTAAATTATCTTTCTTAATTAAATTTTCCTTTACTTTGGAGCAAAAATATTTTTGCTTTTCTATCCATAAACCAACTAAGGATTCGCCATCACTTACTAAAGTTATTAAACCAACTACTGTTTTATAAGTTGTATAATACATTATTTCACCTTCAAAACTAAAATTATTATATAGAAAACCTAAAAAAAAGACAACTTTGTTGCCTTTTTTAAATACTACTTAATCTTCAATTTCGATGCATTTTTTAGTTTGTTCTTCTTTATATTCTTTTTTAGGTAATGTAATATCTAAAATACCATTTTTAAATGAAGCTTTAATATCTTCTTCGGTAATTTCATCACCTACATAGAAACTTCTTTGATATTCGCCACTATATCTTTCCCGACGAATAAATTTACCTTCTTCTTTTTCTTCATTATCACTAGAAGTTTTCGCACTGATAGTTAAATAGCCATTATCAATTTCCAATTTAATGTTTTCTTTATTAAGTCCCGGTAAATCGACAATTAATTCATAATTATTGTCATGCTCCTTAATATCAGTTTTCATCATCTTCGTATTCTCTTTGAAAAAAGAATCATCAAAAAAGTCATCAAATACATCAAAATTTCTTCTTGGTACTAACATCATAATTATCATTCCTTTCACATGTGCGCTTGCACGATTGTAGGTGCACATAATATAATTTTAATACCATAGGATTTTTCTTTTTCCTACGATTAAATAATAGCACTACTATTAGCACTTGTCAATAGTAAGTGCTAATTTTTTTAATCATTAGCGGCCTTAGATATTTCTTCAATAGATTTTTGATTATTTTGTAAAAGAGCAGCACTTGTCCAACTAGAAGTTAAGCCAAAATCAATATAAATTAATTGCCCAGACATATAAGAACAAATATCACTACCAATTACCACTAAAGGATAACCCATATCTTCAGGTTTGGCAGCATAGCCATTCCAACTTTTTAAGAAGATATTATTAATCATTTCTTCGCCCTCTTTTTCATTGCCACTTGGGCTAGTTGATTTATTAAAGTCTTCGGTTAGCCCAGTAATAGTATCCCCTGGATTAATCGCATTTAAACGGATTTTTTTATTAATAAATTCCGGACTCATACATTTATAGGTTACATATGATTCTAAACATTGTTTAGCAAAAACATAAGCACTCTCTATTAAATCAGGATGATTTTCATACCAAGCCATAGCTTCATCCCAAGTTTTTAAATTAATAAGTTCCACAGCTTTGTCATATACTTGTTGCCAACCAAAACCACCAACAGATGAGATAAAGGTAATAGAACCATGTTCACTCATCCTAGGTAGTAAAGAATCAGCCATATATTTTTGGCTATAAAAGTTTACTTTTTGAACTTGTAATTCTTTTCCGGGAAAATAAGCTATCCCATGACATAAAAAGATGGCATCAATTTTTTCTGGTAATTCCCTCATTACTTTATCAATTTCTTCTTTTTTACTTAAATCTGCCTGAAAAGCTTCTTTTACTGGTAAATCAATAGGATTAATATCGATAGCATAAACATTAGCCCCGAGTTCTAGTAATAATTCTGTAGCACTACGACTCATGCCCGATGCCGCGCCAGTTATTACGACATTTTTTCCTTCATAACCAAATAATTTTTTTAAATCCATTAAAATTCCCTCCTTATTATTGGTTATTTTAAGTATACCACTTTTTAAGAAAATTATAAAAAAATAATTTAGTCAAGATCAATACGTCTACCTTTTTCACAATGATTATAAAATTCTCGTACAGAAATATGAGACTTTGGTTTTTCATATTCATATAGTATTAGATTTTCGCGATTATACTGTTTATTTAATTCATATTTTATAAATTTATCTTTAATATCTAATAATAAATCCCTTTCTAAATCATATTCATGAATTCCTCTAAATCTTTCCCAAGAATGTTCAAACCAATAATATTTACCATTTTTGGTATAAGTTAAAAAAGTATGAGTTGGACATTTATTATCATCATAATGAACAATAAAATATGTTTTTATGGACCACCCTTGGAAATAATATCTTTCAAGTTCTACTTGATCCCAGCAGACACCAACTTTATTTGTTATTATTTCCTTAAAAGATTGAAGAATATAATTATCGGAAAATGATCCATCTATATGATAGTGTTTATTATAATCTTTATCCAACCAACCATATTCAATATTATTCATTAAATCCATAATTTCCCATTCATTTAAGTTCATTATAACACCTCTATTACTTAATATAATTTAAGAGTAATTATATTGTCAACACTTTGAATATAATTACTTTATTATGATTAATCTTCAAAATCATCGTCTTTAACATAATCATCGGGATTTTCCAAAATTTTTCTAGTTTCGATAATCATTCCAATACTAAATCCGGATATTTTCATTATATCTATTGTTGGCATCTTTAACTTTATCATGTTTTGAACCATATCTATTTTGCCTTTTAAATATCCAACTTCAATTCCATCAGAAAAACCAGATTGTCTAACTTCTTTAAGTACTATTTTCTCTTCTTCAGCAGCTCGATACTCTTCTAAAAATTCCGGATCTTTAAACATTTCTTCTAGTTTTTTGATTACTGGCTTAAACTTCTCATCATCCCCAAAATCTTTTTTCATTTGTTCAAAATTAGTCTCACTTAGAAAAAGCATCATTCTACGAATTCTTTCATCTCTATCACTATTTTCAACAGTTGTTGTCTCGTCCATTTAATTCACCTCTCTTTCTATAGTAAAATTTTTTTCAAATAACATTAATAAATAACCCCTTTCTAGTTATTTGAATAGAGGATTATTTTTATCCTCTAATATAATTATTACCCGCAAATCTGTATTTTCCTTTTTTTTTTGCAAGAAAGTTAAAAAAAATACCAAAAACATTAAATTTTTGATATTTTTATAAAGGATTAACATGAATAACGGTTAAATATATTTCTTTTAAATTATCTTCTATTTCATCTTCTAATTTATCAGCTATAGCATGACTTTCAAAAGTTTTTAAATTACCATCAACAAATATGGTAAAAGATATTTGATAACGATATCCTACGGGTGTAGAATTAAAATGATTTATCTTTTTTATCTCGGGATATTTTTTAATAATATCTAAAACTTTATTTTTAGTTTCTTCATCAATAGATTTATCCATTAAAACATTATAACTATCTTTAAATATTTGAAAAGCCGTTATAATAATCCATAAAGATATTAACATACCAACAATAGAATCAATAAAATAGATATTTAACATACTTAAAAGACAAGATATTAAATTACAAGTTGTTATTACGGAGTCATTCCGGTGATCTGTAGCATTAGCTTTTAATAAAAAATTATGATATTTTTTAGCTATATGATTAGTGTAAAAATATAAACTTAGTTTTATTATAATAGTTATTAAACAAACCACGATAAGCCATATGGAAAAGCTATAAGTTTTACCTTTAATTAAACTAGTTAAAGAGTTTAAAAAAGTTTTACCACCTAATAAAAACATTATTATACTAATTAATAAAGCATAGACATACTCTGCTTTCCCATGACCCAAATTATGGTCATCATCTTTTGGCTTACTAGCTATTTTATTACCTACATAAGTAAGGATTGAAGAAAAAACATCACTAGTAGAATTAAAACAATCTGCAAGCATAGCATTACTATTAGTAATAATGCCAATTATTCCTTTAATAATCATTAAAAATATATTACCCAGTATTCCTAAGATACTAGCTAATTTAATCTGTTTATAAGGTTTAGACATCATAGACAACTCCTTTAATATTTAATAATTATAATATAATTTAATAATTTAAAAAAGTACCATTAAGATACTTTATTAGCTAAAATATTTAATTGCCACGACAGTTGCTTTAGTTTTTAAAGCTGCTTCTATTCCTACCTCTGAATCTTCAAATATTATAGTATTTTCTGGAGTTTGATTGGTTTTTTCTAAAGCCAAAAGAAAACCCTCCGGATTAGGTTTAGGATTTTTTATATCATCAGCTGTTAAAATTAAATCAAATAATTTAGTTTTCCCAGTATATTCTAAAATCTCATAAGTATTTTTCTTCGAAGCAGTTGTCACTAAAGCAATGATATAATCTTGTTTTATTGCTTCAATTATATTAAATAAATGTTCATTAATTTTTACTTTATCTAAATATTTAGAATATAGTTCTTTTTTTCTATTATGGATATCCTCGATTATATCTTCTTTATAATTAGCAATGGGTGGGATAAAAATCTTATAAGAGCGTCCATTACATTCTCGACAATAATATTCATAGTCAATTTCTAAATTATGATAAGCTAAAGCTTCTTTATAAGCATAGTAATTAACATCATTTGTATTATATAAAGTTCCATCCATATCAAAAATAGCTAATTTTTTCATGATTCAAATCTCTTTTCTATATCGGCCGCGACAATTAAAAGTCCAGCATAAAAAAGTAAAACTCTTTCTTTATCTTTTTCAATTTTATAAGGCATCAACCGAAGCCAATGAATAATTTCATGGAAGAAAATACTTTTTAAGCCTTCTTTTCCAAATTTTTTTTCTAAGTAATTTACTAACTCTATAAAAAGATTATCGTAAACTAATGATTTAGTAAAAATAAATTCAATATTATTTTCATAATAAGATAAGTTCTTAGTATTCATTAAAAATTCATATCCACCATGTAAAGATTGAAATAATTTAGCATAATCAAGATATGGAGAATTATGAATATTACCAGTATTGGGATCAATTAAATAAATGCTTTTTTTATTTTTAGTTTGATCATTTTTTAAACAAATAATATTTTCGATAGTAAAATCACCATGAATTTCCGAATAATTATCATTTTTAAAAGTATTATATAAATATTTAGTATTTAAATATTTTTTATAATAATTTAAATTATGATATTTTTGACCATTAATATAAATATATTCATAATTTTGAAGATTTTTAATATATGAACATTTTTCTATTTTTTCAATATTCTTTAACACTTTATCATTAATATATTGCTCTATTGTTTTTTTATTTGCTTTACCAATTAATGTAGACTTATGTAATTTATCTATTTCATTTAAGGCATCTTTTAATTTATTCCAAGCTTCTTGAAAAGGTGTTAAATGAACATAATTAAAACAAGTAAGTGCATTAGGATTAAACTCCATATCATATGAGCATATATCCTCATTAAAATATTCAGAAGTAATTTTAGTTAATGATATTTTCTTTTCATATTTATGGATCCAATCTATTTGTTGTTTTAACTTTAAGGCATCATTTCCAAATGAATACTTTCGATAGAATGTTTGGTTATTCTTAATACATAAAATAGTTGTAGCATTACTTCCAGCTGAATAATCTTTAATAACTGCCACATCACTATTTAACTTTAAATAATTTTTAAAAAAATTACTATTATGATTATTAAAATATAATTCTAAAAATTGTAAACGATCATTTATATTTATTTGGGGCAATAATTCAATATACTCTTCTTTTTTCGAAGCTTTTAAAAAGTAAGAAACTATAAATAAAGTAATAGCACTAAATACATAATAAATACAAATAGTTAAAATAATAGATAAATTAAAATCTTTAATCAAATAAATAAGACTAGATGTAATTCCACTTCCTGAAAAAAATAAATTAAAACTACTATAAACTAAATTAAAATCACTAATAGCTAAAGTTAATAAAAGACATGATAATATATTCATAATCCAAACAATTAAAGAATAAATAATTAATTTTAGTTTGTTTACTTTAGACAAAATATTTTCAAAAGACATAATTGTAAACCATGATAATTTTAAAATTTTTAATTCAATATTTTTATTAAATGTTGAAGCTATTTTATAAATTATTTTCTTTAAAAATGGTTTTAATTTTTTTATAAGTAATATAAAAATAAGCATTAAAGTTAAAAAAGTTAAATAAAAAATTATATTATTTAAACTATCAAAGCCAAATATAAAGAAAATAATATAAATCAAAGAAACTAAAATAAAATCGATAATTATTTCCACAATTATGGTAGCAAGTGAAAAAGAAAAACCATTTTTCATATGCTTTCCTGGTATATACACTCTTAATAAATAACCCAACCGAAAAGGAGCAAAAATATTTACAAGATTTCCCAAAGCTAAAGCTTGAGTTAATTTTTTATAATTTGGTTTTTCATATGGTTCAATAAATTGGGCTAAACGAAATATTTTAAAAATATTAGCAATCGTTAAAGTTAATATCGCTGCAATAATAAAAAGATGAGAATTCATTTTAAAACCCTTTTAAAAATATCATTTTTTTCTGCTTCATAATATTCATCAGGTGTCCCAAATGGAATATGTTCATCACAAGTAAAATTAGCAATTTTCATTCCTTGATTAGCCATTATATTATAAACACCACTTACATAATATTCACTATAATTGCAATTTTCTAAATATTTTTGAGCACTCTCTAAAAATAATTTCTTATTTTTAAAATAATATGCCCCACAAATAGCATTATCACTAATAACTTTTTTTTCGACAGTTTGAATAACATTATTATTTTCATCCATTTGTAAATAAGAATATTTAGGATCAGCTGATTTAAAAGTTAATAATGCCCCATCTAAATCATTAAAGTTACCTTGTCTACAATAATTATAAAAATCACTAGCTAAAAAGATATGATCACAATCATTAAAGATAATAGGATTATCATCATTAATGTCTTTAATTCCTTCCATACAAGTCAAAACTGCCCCATTTAATAATTTAGGAATAACATTAATCTTAGCATTAGGAAAATATTTCTTTATAATTTTATCTATTTGAAATTCTTCAATATGTTGCTTTAAAACAACAAAAGTTAAATCTTCAATATCAATATAATTTGTTAAAGAAATAGTTGACCAGTATAAAAATGGTTTTTCATTTATTTCAATTAAAGGCTTAGGTAAAACAAAACCATTTTTAAAAAATCTAGACCCAGCTCCACCCATTGGCATTACAACATGCAATTTTTTCATTGTTAAATCATCTCTTTGATCTTTCTATTAGTTATCTTTTAATCTTTCTAATAATTCACACTCGTTCTCAATAACTCTTTTTAATCCTTCTCTAATATCAATTTTAGGTTCCCAAACATATTTTTCTTTAGCATAAGTATTATCGCATAAAGAATATTTATTTATTTCATTTTTTAAAATACTCTCTTTAATTTTATATTCCCCTTCAAATAAACTAGGATATTTTTCCCAATAATGACTATCATTAGCATACTCTGGTTTTATATCTTTATGCATTATTTCAGAAGCTATTTGATACATTTCATTAACTGAATAATTAACCATAGATGAGCAATTAACACAATCAAAACCTTCGCCTTTTTGAACAGCAATAGCTAAATCAATTAAATCATCAACATAAATATAATCTCTTCTTTGATTACCATCAGAATGGAAAATAGGAGTTCTATCATAAAATAATTCTCTTATCATATATGCAACAAAAGGTGGTTGTTTTCTTAAACAATCAATATGAGGGCCATAAACATTTGCAAATCTTAAACAAGTAACATTCATTCCATATGTATCACAAAAAGATTCAGCAAATCTTTCAGCACAATACTTCGTATTAGGATATATCAAAGTTGGTAATTCAAAATTACTTTCAACAGTTGGAAATTTAGTTTCATTTTCATACATTGCATTAGTACTAGCTTGAATTACTTTTTTAACCCCATATTTTCGACTATTTTCTAAAATGTTAACCAACCCATTAACATTAACATCAATGGCTTCACAAGGATTAGATTGGCAATCCGGAAGTGGAGCTATTCCTGCAATATTATAAACATAATCAATTTTATTCTCTTTAAATATCTTTTCAATTCCCTCTTTATCCCGAATATCCATCTTAATAATAGAATTTTCAAAATCAACATCTTCAAATTTTAAATTATCTACTTTTCCATAAGAGAAATTATCGATTAAAATTAAATCGTTATTCTCTTTCCATAAACGATGCGCTAATTGAGAGCCGATGAATCCAGCTGCTCCAGTTATTAATATTTTCATTTTACTTGTTCTCCTTTTCTTATTTTAATACTATCTTTCATAATAATTATACTTTGGCGAATTTTAGATTTCAAGCCTTTATTCCATGACGATTGGCCTTTTTTTCGCTTTTCCATATTTACTTTAAATCTTTTAATTATATACTTTTCTTTTTTAGCTTGATAGTATGTATACAATTCAATTGAAAAGTCATATGGTGCTTTTTCCAAACGTTTTAATAATTCGCGATTAAATAAAACTGGAATAGCTCCGATATCATTCATTTTTTTGCCAAACACTAAAAACTCAAAAATGGTCATACTACCTGTAAAGAAGCAATCAAGAAGACTACGGTTTTTTCGGCGACCTTTTAAAAAATATTTTTGTGAAGAATCAGCTTCATTTTCTAAATAATTTATTAGTTTTAACATATCATCAGGTGATACTTGCAAATCCGCATGAAGCCAACCTACAAATTCTCCTCGAGCAACTTTTAAACCTTGTTGTAATCCATATCCATAACCCTGATTAGTTTTAACATAAACTTTTTGAAAATGTTTTTCATCAAGTTTTAACTTTTCAAAAACTTCTTTACTATTATCTTTAGATCCATTTTCTACTAAAATAAATTCTGTTTCAGCAAATTTAGGAAACTTTTTTAAAGTAGCTACTAAATTCTTTAAATTTTCGCTTTCATTATAGCAAGGAATAACTATTGAATATTTCATTTTTATTTACCTCTTTTTCTACTATTTTATTTCATCAAAGCATTCATGGTTTTGACAGTAATCATTTGATACAGGAATTGGTACAGTTACATTCATATGTGGAGGGCTAATTTGAATATTAGCATACTTTTTATTTTTATAATCTACATATGGTTCAATTTCGAATATTTTTTGACTAGTTTCAAATTCAGGATGATTTATATTTCTAACAAAAAAGAATAAAGCAAAAATTAAAAATCCGATTTCAATACTTTTAAAAGTTTGATTGACTAGACTTATATTAGAAAGTGATATGGCTATTCCTAAAAATACAAATGTTGCTGGTAAAACGTGATACCATATTTGATAACTAATTCCAGACGTTATTTCTAAAAAATAAGCAATAAAATCTACTCTTTTAAAATTCATCATAAAATATAAAATAAAAATATCTAATATAACTAAAATGCAAGTTTTTAAATTTTTAGTTTTATAAAACATACCTATAATAATTAACCAAAGTATTGAGCCTGTAAATATATTTAATTTAGCTACACAAAGTGCTGAAAAAGTATCAGTTCCAAAAACCATATTTATACTAGAAATAAGCAGTAATAATGAATAATAAGCTACACTTATTAAGTGTCCTAAAGATAAATCAATTTTAACAAGAGTTTCAACATCAGTTATAAATAAAATGGCATATGCTTGAATCAATAGAAATAATCCCATTAATATTAGTTTAATTAAATTGTGTTTGCCAAAATTTTTAAGCTTTATACAACCCCCCCCCCGAAGGTATTTAATAAAGCCAATCTTTTCCAGAATATAGTACATTAAAGCGAAGCCTAATATTAATGATGATGCACTAGAAATTATTGATATTAAAACCAAAGGTAATATTACATAAGATGGCATTTTATCATGCAATAAATTTAGGGATACTAAAAAGATTAGTAATCCACACCACCAATGAATAGCTACACCATTATATAATAACCAAGCAAAATTAGAAATTAAAATAATAACTAGAGCAGAAATTATAACTCTTTTTCCTCGACTTTTAATAATATTTTCAAAACTACTTGAAGTAAAATAAGTAGCTACAAATGCCGAGAATAATATAGATAACCATTTAAAAGTATTAGCTAAAACTACTGCACTATTAGTTAATTTAGCAAAATTAACTGCAATAAAAGCAAATATCCTTGATAAAGTATCAAAATAACCACCATAAGTTAATTTAAATGAACCAAATCCATATTCCATATATTGTTTGGTAAAAATAGAACCATCCTCTAAAAACATATAAGGAGCTTTAATAATTTCCGGATTAAGAATAACTAACAAACAAATAAATAAAAAGAAAATTATAATTAATAAAAACCAATTATTATTTAAAATTTTAGATGATTTTATTTTCTTACTTATTTTCATTCATCACACCTCTATTTTTGACATTTAACTTATATATATAGTTTAACAAATTTATTTTTTAAATACTACTTTTTTATAATAGAAAAATTAACAATCAAAACTAGATCTGTTTAATATATTTTTTAACTGCTATTTTTATTTTATCTATTAAATAAATTCCTATTCTAAAAAAGAAAAGTAAAAAATATAAATTTAAAATGATAGGAGAAAACATTGAATATTTTCTAACTATTTATCTATTTTTGCTTTTCTATATGAATACATTCATGATTATCACAGTAAGAATTTTTAACAGGAATCAAAACTTTAAAATCCAGAAGGTCCGGACTAATTTTAACTAAAGCACATTCTTCATTATTAAAATCAACATATGGCTCAATTTCATTAATATTTTGACTAGTTTCAAATTCAGGATGATTTATATTTCTAACAAAAAAGAATAAAGCAAAAATCATAAAACTTATTTCTAAAACACGATAATTAAATGATATATTTTTAAGATTATTAAGTACAATCATTATAATAAAAAATGATAATACCGCGGGTAAAACATGATAATAAACTTGGTAACTAGATCCAGAAGTTATTTCATGATAATAAGTCATAAATTCTATTTTTTTAAAATATATCATAAAATATAAAATAAAAATATCTAATATAACTAAAATGCAAGTTTTTAAATTTTTAGTTTTAAAAGCTAAATTTATAATAATTATCCAAAAAATTGAACCAACAAAAATATTTAATTTAGATACCCCCAATGCCAAAAAGGTATCTGTACCAAAAACAAAATTTATACTGGAAATAAACGATAATAATGAATAATAGGCTATACTTATTAAGTGTCCTAAAGATAAATCAACTTTACTAATAGTTTCTACATCAGTTATAAATAAAATGGCATATGCTTGAATCAATAGAAATAATCCCATTAATATTAGTTTAATTAAATTGTGTTTGCCAAAATTTTTAAGCTTTATACAACCCCCCCCCCGAAGGTATTTAATAAAGCCAATCTTTTCCAGAATATAGTACATTAAAGCGAAGCCTAATATTAATGATGATGCACTAGAAATTATTGATATTAAAACCAAAGGTAATATTACATAAGATGGCATTTTATCATGCAATAAATTTAGGGATACTAAAAAGATTAGTAATCCACACCACCAATGAATAGCTACACCATTATATAATAACCAAGCAAAATTAGAAATTAAAATAATAACTAGAGCAGAAATTATAACTCTTTTTCCTCGACTTTTAATAATATTTTCAAAACTACTTGAAGTAAAATAAGTAGCTACAAATGCCGAGAATAATATAGATAACCATTTAAAAGTATTAGCTAAAACTACTGCACTATTAGTTAATTTAGCAAAATTAACTGCAATAAAAGCAAATATCCTTGATAAAGTATCAAAATAACCACCATAAGTTAATTTAAATGAACCGAGTCCATATATAAAATACTCTTTAGCAAAAACCCAACCATCTTCAGCAAAAATATAAGGAACTTTAATAATTTCTGGATTAAGAATAACTAATAAAACGATAAATAAAAAGAAAGTCATAATTAATAAAAACCAATTATTATTTAAAACTTTAGATGCTTTTATTTTCTTTCTCAGTTTCATTCATTTCACCTCTATTTTTGACATTTAACTTATATATAGTTTAACAAATTTACTTTTTAAATACTACTGTTTTTTGTAATAAGAAATTAACAATCATAGCTAAACATGTAGCCAAAATAAATGAAATTATTTTTAAATTAGTTAATTTATAAACTATAGTATTTGTAATTGTATTACATAAAATATTAATTATTTGACAACCAATATATTTTACTATTAATAAGGCATGTGTTTTTTCTTTTACAGAAAATGTCCAATTTTTATTAAAAATATAGGAAAAAGTTGTTGCCAATATCATAGAAATTAATTTTGCTAACGTAATATCAATTTTTTGGCTGAGTAACATATAAAAGATAAAATCTATTGTTGTAGATATGCCTCCTATAATTAGAAATCTAAATTCTTTTTTATATTTATTTAATACATTCATAATCGTCACAATACCTTTCATTTACAGGAACATCTACACACCAATTAACCCATCTTGGAGGAATTGAAAGACACCCTGTATGACTAGAATTAAATTCTACATATGGTTCTATCTGATAAACATTCATAATATAAGATAAATCAGGAGCATTATAATTTTTAATTAAATTTAAAACTACATATAATGTAATAATACCTAAAGAGTAAACAAAACCAGAACGTAAAATTTTACCATTATTTAAAGTATTTTCTATTAATATGGCAAAAATAAATATAACTAAAAGACAAGGAATAACATGATACCAAATAGTATAAAATTCATTTAACAATTGTTGATAATATCCAATATAATCATTTATTTTAAAGAGAATCATTACATATGTAAGTAATATAGTTCCAAAAAAGTAAATTAAATATTTAGTTTTTTTGTATTTTACAAAATAATAAACAATTATTGACCATAAAATAATAGATAAAGGAATAGCTATTCCTAATGAATTTAAAATTTTATATATATTTGTTCCAAAAATATAGTTAACACTAACTAAAGATAATTTTAATGATAAGTACGCTCTACTTATTAAACTAGATAAAGTAATGATTGTACCATCAGGATCTTTAGCAATAATTAGTATGGCATATGCTTGAATCGCTAAAAAACAAAGTAATAATATCATTTTTAATATTACTTTTTTATCAAACTCTTTTATAGTTTTTTTAAATCCATTATTCTTTATTTTATCTATCAAATAAATTCCTATTCCAAAAACTAATGTAAAAGATATAGGTGTTGTCAAAATAGAAATAAGAAGTAAAATAAAATTAAAACCTTTAGGATATTTGCCATTTATTATTTGAATAGTACAAAAACAAGTAAATAACCCTGCCCACCAATTTAAAGATACCATACAATATAAAATTGCCAAAAAGTTAGAAGAAAATAACAATAACAAAATACTTAATATTAACCTAATTGATTTATTTTTTATAATATCATCAAAATTGTGACAATTTAAATAATTAATCACATATAAATTAATAAATATGGAAATAAATTTACTTACTTGACACATAACAATCGCACTATTAAATATTTTACCAAAACTAACTGCAACAAGAGCAACTATCCTTGGCAAAAGATAAAAATAGCCACCATACGTTTGAAAAAATGATTTTAAGCCATTGTTTAAAATACCATTTAAAAAAACCGGACCATCTTCCATCATTATATATGGCTCTTTAATAACCTCAAAATTTAAACCTATTAAAACAATAGTTAAAATAACAAATGTAATTATTGGCCAATACTTTTTTTCAGTTATGCTACTAATTTTTTTGATTATTTTTTCTGACATTCTAACCCATTCCTTTCTTTAAATAGGTAATATTATTAATTTTGTTTTTTATCGTTAGTTTTATTTATCATATAAACTAAATTTAAATATTCAAAAACATTAATAGTTGAATCTAACGAATAAGAATTTTCTAGTTTAAAATCTTGTTTAATTTGAGGATTTAAAATGTCGGTATAAACTAATGAACTAAAATTAGTACCAATAAATTCTCCAGATAAATTAAGATTATATTTTTTAGCTAAGACAAGATAGTCATCAAAGAAAGCAAATATTCCATCATTAATTTGCTTCAATTTTTCAATAAAGCTTTCATCAATATTTTCATTTTTATAAATAGGATTTCCATCATCATCAAATTTTATTAATTGACCAATCGGGGCGGTTAAAAAGCTTTCTAAAATCATTGAAAAATTATATATATTTTTTTCACATGTTTCACTCTTAAAATTATAACAGAAACTTGCCTTGCCACCTAATTTTAAAGGTTTTATATTATCTGTTAGAATAAAATAATAACCATTAATTTTTTTATTTAATAATTTTATTAAATAATATTGAATTGTACCTGAGTATCCCAAATCTACAACCGCTACATTTTTCCCTTTAATATTTTTTTTGCAATATTTTAAATAATTATTACGTTCTTTATTAAAAATTTTCTTATATACATTAAAATTATCTTCTATATTTTTTAACACTTCATCTTTTGAACTTTCAAGTTTAATAAATTTATCTTCTATATCTAAATCTAATCCTAATCGAGTTTTATATAAATTTTTTATGCTACCCTCGTATCCACTCATCATAATTTCTTTAACATCTTCCATAGTTTCAATACAAGCAACAGATGTACTTCTTCTAGAAGTTAAAAAATATTTACTTTTTACTGGTTTAATTTTTAAAATTTTACAATATTTTTGATATAAAGGTTCTAAAAAATATCCTTCTCTTGCTAAAAATAATAATTCATCTGTATTATTTTTTTCACACTCTTTAGCTAAATAATTAAAAAATTGAGCAAAAATCGGGCCAAAAATCGTATATCCTAATTCATTATAAGTATTTATACCGTATAATGTTTCATTAAATTTAAAAGGATTATTATATAATTGTTTATTTACAATTAAACCTAATGCTACTTCATCACCAATTGTTCTTTTATTTTTATAATTATTAATAAATGTAGCATAATTAGATAAACAAAACATCTTTTTAGATTGCATAACGTGTATAAATGGTTTACCCATATCACATAGCCTTTGAATATCAGAATGTTCATTATCTCCAATATGAATAGTACTTTTATTTTTAGTATAATTATTAAAATAATATTCCCATATTGCACCATTATCTTTTCTATAACCAACTTCAGATGAAACCAATAATTCATCCCAATTATCATAACCACATTTATTTAACATTTTTTTAATTATATCGCTAGTTAAATACATATCACTTATTAAAATAATTTTTTTATTATCCTTTTTTAACCAGTTATAAAGTTCCAGCATTTCTTTTCTGGGAATTATAAAGTCTAATTCTAACTCTATTTCTTTTTCTTTAATTTTTTTACATTGATTATCATCTAAATTAGTAAGTTCTTTTATATTTTCATAAATTTCATCTATAGAACAATCACCTTTAAAATCTTTTGATACGCGAACATTATATTCAGCATTAATTCTAATTCTTTTAAAATCAATTATTTTATATGTCTTTTTAACATAACTCTCTAATATTCCGATTAAATCACTAGGATTATAAATTTTTCTAGTAATTAATGTATCAAAAATATCAAATGAAATAATATCATAATTTTTAATTTTTTCATAAATATTTGTGGCATTTTGTTCATTATACTGATACATATTTTTTAAACCACTTTTTCTAAAGCAATTATTACTTATATCAATTACTAAATAATTATATTTATTATTTTTAACTACTTGGGGAATCATTCTTTCAATAGCATGTGCTAATGTTCCATCATTTTTTCCATTTTCTTCCCCAAAATCTTTTTTAGTATAATTAAAGTCAAGAAAATTTTTAATAGAATCTATTTTTACCCAAAAAAAACTACCTACTGAATAATCAATATATTCATCATCCAAAGTAAAGCCTAATCTATTGGCAATTTTATTGGATTCAGGCTTATTATACAGCCATGTATGTGCCCAATATGGCATATCTGAATAAGTTTCAGGATATATTAATCCAATATTGTCCCCTTTTTCAAATTGATAAAATATTTGTTTTACCAAATTTTCGTCTTTTAAAAGACTATCCATCATATGTTGTCGCCAACCATCTTGTTGTTCTCCAGTTCTTATACTTTTTTTAGAATGACAGTGTAAAATATAATCATATTTTTCTAGATCATTCTTAAACAAAACAAACATCGGTCCAAAATCTCTTCCAAAATTTCCGGCTTTCTTAACAATGACTTTTTCAACATTTTTAATACTCTTAAACTTGTTTTCAATGCATTTAATTACTTCATCTGTAGCAACGGAAATATACAAATCAAATTTATATGGTATATTATTAAAATAATTAATAAATTCTTCAGCTAAATCAATATAATATAAATGAAGATGAACAGCAATTTTTTTATTAATTTTAAAATTAAGTTCATTTGTAAAATGTATATTATTTAAGTCTAATTGTTTAGGTGCTAAATTCATATCACTATAATTTTGAATGTTTCTAAAAAATGGTACATGTTTTATAAGTTTATTTTTTATTTTTTGCTTTGTTGTATTTTTTATAGGAATTAATTGATAAAATCTTTTAATAAAAATTATTAACTTTCTTTTCATTTAAAATACATTCCTCCTGCTTTATCTTCTAAATATTTTATACTTTAATGCTCTTAACTTTCTTTTTAATCTTACCATTCTTTTTACAAATTTACTGGTATTGCTCATATAAAAAGCTGGAATATTTTCATCAGGAACAAATTCATATTCTTTACTTGGTGTAATAGGCTCTAAATGATATAATGGTTTAATCTCTTCTTTCATATCATAATTACCGGCTAAAATTGCATTAACTGCCTCGACAAATTGTTTAAAGCCTACTGTTAAATCGTAATTTTTCATATATTTAGCACCAAATTCAGACATTTTTTTCATTAATTTTTCATTTTCATAAATTTTTAGTATAGCTGTAGCAATTGCTTCACTATTACTTTCAGCTAATAAAATTCCACCATCTGGCATATCATATAGATTATTTTCTCTATATAAATCAACAACAGGTAATCCACACGCCATCATTTCAAAAGGTATTCTAGATGGATTAGATGCACTAATACAAACTCCTACTTTACATTTATTATATAACTTACAACATTCAGTTATAGGAATAATATGTAAATTTGTTGTATCAAAACTGATTCCACCTTCTACATTTGACCCAAATAAATAAATTTTTAAATTCGGATATTTTTCTTTTACTATTTTAATGGCATTTAAACCTAATTCTGCACATCTGCGCCATTTCTCAGGTTGATAAATAAAACAAATGGCATCCTCTTTTTTTACATCTTTTAATACCTTGTAATTATTAGTATCGGCACAAAAATTAAAATATCTTGTAGGTTGATGATATTCATGAGATAATTTATTAGATAACCATCGACCTATAGTAATAAAGTTGAATCCATATTTATATGAATTTTCAGCCTTTATATAAGAATTTCCCATTGGTTCAAACCAAGGCTCAAAATCTTGAATAAAATAGCACTTATTTTTCACTGGCATATTTCTAACAGTTTCTGCAGTTGTCCAAGCAGTGGCAAATACTAAATCATAATCATATCGTAATCTTAATCCAACATATACCCCAGCTAAACATTGTCCATAAAAATCTTCTATCATTTTTTTCATATCTTCATTTGTAGATACAAAATCTTCATCAACATAAATATCTACTTCATATCCATAATGAATGAGAGCATTAGCATTTTGAATAATAGTTCTATGACCTCCAGAACCTTTTACGGGATATGGTAACACAATAGCAATTTTGTTCCTTTTAAAATTTCCTAAAATTTCTCTATTTTTTTTGCTAATAATATTTTTCATAAAGTTTAAGCGAATTTTTTGCTTATGTAATATTTCATCCGTAGGAATATAATTATTATTAATTTCCGTTTGAATTTTTAATATTTCATTAAATTCGATATCAGCCTTAATATTAGTAGTTACAGATTTTGAATGTTTTCGATAATAATTTAAAGATTCATGAAAATATGCAAGACTACCATTTTGTAAAACTTTATAGTATACATACCAATCTCCCGCAACTTTATATTCTTGAGCATTTAATAAAATTTCATTATAATCTTTCTTTTTCCAAACAACAGAAGAAACATTTAAAATTGTATTAGTATATGCTAGTCTTTCTTTAATAGCAGTCTCTCCAGAAATAACAAAATCTTCATCCCAATCTCCTGTTCTAAAAATATCACTTAAATCTCGAGAGTCATTAGTTATTACCCGATTTTTTTCGTCAATTCTAGCTGATTCACAATATGAAAGTACAACATTCTTATTTTCAAAGCCTTTCATAACAGTTTCTAGAAAAGTTGGTTCACATAAATCATCGGCTTCAGCAATCCAAAAATAATCGCCATTAACTTTTTCTAAACCTTTCTTCCATTGAGAAAAAACACAACCACTATTATGATCATTTATAATAAATTTTACCGGGATATTTTTTATTTGTTTAATTTTCTTTTTTATAACATTAATACTATTATCTGTAGATTTATCATCTAATATAATTAATTCATATATTGGATAGCTTTGCCTTAAAATAGAATCTATTCTTTCAACAATATATTTTTCATAATTATAATTTGGAATTATAACTGATACTTTTTTTACCTTTCCTTCCACTTTAGAAATTTTATTTTTATAAATATTTACCTTTTTTCTCATTATATATCTTTACTCCCTCAATAGTTAGTCATTAAATCAAAAAAATTTAGTCAGCAAAATGACTTAATACCTTTCAACAATTATAGCATAGGTAAATTTAGTTGTAAATTTTATAATACCCTATTTTTCAACATATCTTGCTTTAATATTTCTAATGATTTTATTATCTCTTGTTGGCGATATTTATTTTTTAAGCGAGTGTCAGAATTAAACTTTTGATTTAACGATCCCCCCTCTTTATGAAATATTTCTAAATTTGGATCATATAAAGTTATAAATTTTTGTTTTAGCATTCTTTGATATAAAAATTCTTCTTCATGATATAAAAAGGTTCTAGAATCAAATATATCTTTATTTTTTTCATAATACAATTTTGAAAATATTAAAGCACAACCATGAAGGGCTACATTACATACAATTTTATCACCATTATGTAAAACTTTAGGTTTAATAAATTTTCTTTTTAATTTTAAATAAATATTTAATAAGTTTGTTAATATTTTACTATTATATATAAATACTAATTTTTTAGAATATTTAATTTGTTTATTTACTTCACTTAAAGTTTTATAGACAGGAAAAGGATTAACAGAATCACCATTATTAGTGATAATTTTTGGGCCTAAAATAGCAAATTTATATTTTTGATAATCTTGATTAACTATTTTTAAAAAATCTTTTTGTTTTATTATCGTATCATTGTTTATAACAATTAAAAACTTTGGTTTATATTTAGTTATAGCTAATTCACACCCCTGATTATTTGCTTTAGCAAAGCCAATATTTTCTTCTAGTGTAATTAAATCATCACATATTTTTTTTAGTTTTTCTTCCTCTTTTAAATTTAAACTGTGATTATCTACCACGATTATTTTTTTAGGTTCTTCTAATTTTTTAAGAGAATCTAT
This sequence comes from uncultured Bacilli bacterium, assembly GCA_947589195.1. Taxonomy (GTDB): domain Bacteria; phylum Bacillota_I; class Bacilli_A; order RF39; family UBA660; genus MGBC108787. Next base: position 26,454 of record CANPZX010000002.1, read on the forward strand.
ACAAGCTATTGTATCTTTAATATTTTGATAATGTAAAATTATAAAGCAATTCATTATACTTCCTCAGCAAAACCTTTTTCTAAGCGTTTAAATATTTGATAACTTATAAAACATAAAATTAAACAAATTATAAATAATGTTAGAAGAGCCGAAAATTCCGGATGAGAATTATAATAAAAAATATTACGATAAGCATTGATAATTGTAGTCATGGGATTAAAATTTAGAATTTTTTGCATACTACTTGGAAACATAGTACTATCATAAATAATTGGGGTAGCATAAAATAATAAGTTTATTACAAAGTTAATTATATATTCAAAATCACGTATATAAACATTAATAGAACTAGTTATTAAAACAATCGCAATTTGAAATAAGCATTGCACAATAACTACTAGAGGTAAATAAATAATGTTATAAGTTATAGGTAAACCACTGCATAAAACAAATATGATTATTATTGGTACGGAAATAAAGAAGTTTACAGCACCACTTATAACTAATGATATAGGTAATATTTCTCGGGGAAAATATACTTTTTTAATAATAGCTCCATTATTAATCATACAACTAGTTCCTTGAAGAATCGACATTGTAAAAAAATTCCAAGGAATAATCCCAATTATTATATATGTCACATAATGAGGTTGAGTATTACGTAAAATATAAGGAAAAACAATCGCATAAACACAAGCCATTAGTAAAGGATTAATAAAGGACCACAATATACCTAAAAAAGATCCCTTATATTTTCCTCTAATTTCTTTCTTTATATTAGTCTTTAAAAGTTCGCGATAATTATATAAATTTTTAAACATTTTAACCACACACCTTTAAGTAATTATCTACAACTTTATTAGGATTACCATCCATTTTTATTTTACCTTCATATACCCAAATGGCTCGCGTACATAATTTTTTTACAGCTCCCATATCATGCGTGACAATAACAATTGTTTTTTCACTATTTTTTAATTCTTTTAGTTTCTCCATACACTTATCTTGAAAATGTTGATCTCCAACAGCTAAAATTTCATCGATTAATAAAATATCAGCATCAACATTAATAGCAACTGAAAAAGCAAGACGCATATACATTCCTGAGGAATAAGTTCTGACTGGGCTTTCAATAAATTCCCCTAATTCGGAAAATTCAATAATATCATTAATTCTTTTATCAATTTCTTTTCTACTTAGTCCAAAAATAGAGGCGTTAAAATAAATATTTTCTCTACCAGTAAAATCAGGATGAAAGCCAGCTCCAAGTTCTAGTAAAGATGTTAATTTACCATTAGTTATTATTTCTCCTTGATTTGGATATATTATTTTAGTCATTAATTTTAAAAGAGTTGATTTACCACTCCCATTAACCCCAATTAAAGCAACAGTTTCTCCTTTTTTAATATCTAAATTGATATTTTCTAAAACAATATGACTTTCACTTTTCTTTTTATTCCAAAAAACTAAACGTTCTTTTAAGGTACTAGGTTTATCATAATATAATTTAAAACTTTTCGTTACATTTTTTACCGTAATGGCGTTTTCCATCTTTTTCATCTTCTTTCTATATTAGGATACCATTAAATTTAGAAAATTACCAAATTTTTTGATATTTTTTAACAACAATATCCCAGGTATAACATTCTTTAATTCTTTCTTTAGCTAATTTATCATATTTTAATATTTCTTCGGAAGAAAATTTTTCCGTTTTTTCAATTATTCTTTTTAAGTCATCTTCTTTTTTACTAAAATATAAAGAAGAAAAGGACCCAACTTCGACATTATAAACGGCATTATATAAAATATTTAAAGAAGTAAGAGACAAAGCTTCTAATAAACTAGGATTAGTTCCTCCAGCCGAATGACCATGAATATAAGCATAAGCATTTTTTCTTAAATAATTTAAAGTATTTTTATCATATACTGGACCAATAAATTTGATTCTTTTATCATTTAAAAAATTAGTTTTCGTAATTAATTGTTGATAAAATTTATTTTCTTCCATATTAGAGACAATAATTAAATCTTTTTTAGTTTTAGTTTTCATAAATTCTTTTATAATTAATTCATAATTATTTTCGGGAACAAATCTACCCACAACTAGATAATAATTATGTTCTTCAATATGATATTTTTGCAATAAAGAAGTAATTTCTTCAGCTTTATTTATTAAAGGATTTAAATATGCTCCATAAGCTATAAAAGTAGTCTTTTTATGATATTTTTGATAAGTTTTATCAATATAATCTTGAATAGCCTTTGAATCACAAATAATTAAATCACTATTTTTTACCATACATTTTTCGGATATTTTAAAACATTTTTTAATCCACCATGACCATTTTTCTCTTTTCCATTCTAAGCCATCGGGATTTAAATATATTTTAGCCCCCATCTTTTTTAAAGGAGCAATAAGAATTCTATAAAAGGGACCCATTCGACATCCAAGGATATAGATAACCACATTTTTCAAGTTATTATCTTTTATATATTTAGGCATTATTTGTAAGGCTTTGATGGCATAGATAAACATAGTAATAAAGCCTAAATCTTTTACATATATTTCGGGACAAGAAACATTGTCTTTAAAAAGGATTTGATTTTTCAAACCTTTTTCATGAGTTAATTCTGGTACATGAAATTTAGTTTTTTTATCTTTATAATTTCTAATTAGATTAGTGACAAAAGTTTCCCAGCCCCCATAATTAGATTTATAACCTCTTGCCCCAATAATAATGATATTATGCATAATCTTACCTCCTGATTATATTAACTAGGTTAGCCCAAAGATAATCAAAATAATATGTTAAACGTAAAATAAGTAATTCAAAAATATTAAGTTTTAAAATATTTTTTTCATAATAAAATTGACTTTGTTTTAATAGTTTAAATTTATCGATACTTACCAAACTTTTATTAACACTTTTGGATAAAGCATGAATAACTACTACTTCATTATCGACATATGTTTTTAAATGATGTTCTTTTAGTTTTTGAGCTAAAATATTTTCTTCATAATATAAGAAAGTATTTTCATCAAAGTAGTTAATTTTTTTGACAACGGAACTTTTGATAATAAAGAAACAGCCCTTTACTACTTCTACCCGACTTAATTTAGTTTCATAATGTTTTTCAGGATATCCTAAAATATTTTTTTCTAAACGATGAAAATAAGGAAAATTGGAAATTAATAAGGAAAAGAAATTAGGTAATCGCCATCCTCTAGAGATACTTAATGGTTCTTTAACTACCGGAGCCACTACTGAGACATTGGCATCACTAATATCATCTAAAAGTTTTTCAATGTCTTTTTCTTTAACGATGATATCCGGATTAGAAATTATAATATTATCCACACCATACTCTTCAATTAGATATTTCATGCCAAAATTATTTCCAGAAGCAAAACCTTTATTTTCGGGAGTACTAATTATTTTAATTTTATTATTTTGATATTTTTCTAATTTAGTTATTGAATCATCAGTACTATGATTATCAACAACCACAATATAATCTAAACATTTATAATTTTTAATATCATCTAATATTAAACTAGTATTCTCACTATCATTATAATTTAAAATTACGATTCCATTTTTCATATTTAACCTCTTAATTTATAATAACATAAAACCTCGAAAATAAAAACATTAACGTTTTAAGCTCCCACTATAAAAGAGTTTGCATTATCAACACAAACTCTTAATTCATTTTTAAATCATCATTATTTAAACTATAATCTTTATTTAATAACAAATTTTCAAAAAACATAATTAAATATTTATTTGTTTCTTTAATACCTTTACTATAATTAGTATAATTTGCTCTTACTAAAGCATTTCTAAAATATAATGCATTATCCTTAAACAATTCATTATTAATATTAAATCCCATACTGATTAAATATTTTTGAATAAATACAGCAGTTGTTCTAGTATTACCTTCTTGGAATGGATGTACTTGCCATAGCCTAGAAGTAAATTCAACAATTCTATTTATTAGTTCTTCTTCATTAAATTTAGTATAATCTATTTCCTTTTCTTCATTAAAATCATAGTTTAATGTTTCTTCAATTAAATCATACGATTGATATTGAACTGTATCGCCATTAAGTATAGGTTCATCTTTTGTAAAATTATAAGTTCTAAATACTCCTGGATTATATTTTTTCTTATCTAAATTAGTAAATAATCTTTTATGATAATTTTTAAAAGTAAGAACATCAAATCTAAATGATTTATCACTTAATATTTCATAAATAACAGTTGCAACTTCATCTGCTTCTTCTTCATCATCGTCATCATGATTATCTTTATTTTTCCTATAATAGGAAGTTATTTCTTTTTGTACTTCTTGATAAGTCTTTTTTCCCTCAATATGTTCTAAAGATAATTCTTTCATATATTTAGAAGGTTTTAATCCATCGACATCTTGAAGACCAAAAGCTATATCCCAATATAATTGTTTTACTTTAGGGCTAGTTTCTTCTTCTACTTTATCATAAGTTATTTCATCCATAAAACTATCTCCTTTTACTATTTTTCCCTTTATTTATACATATTTTCTTTTATCCTCTTTTTTAAAAGTAATTTATATATAGATCTATTTTTATCTATCAAAAAATGACATTACTCGATATAATGTTTTTAAACATAAACAATACACAAGAATCGAAGTAATGTCATGTCTAAAATTATATCAGATATTATTAAAATTTTAAATAGTAATTTCACTTAAGTCAAAAATTCACTTAATTTTAGGGTGTAAATTTTTTTTGTAGGTAAAATAGTAGTTATTGATTCAAAAATTTAACTACTATTTTTTCTTTTCATCCCAATATTAACTTTCTTGATAACATCTTAAAACTATTAATAATTAGCACCTTCAACACTCCATCTTATACCTACTTGTTTTAATCTTTGTTGTACTATTATTTTATTAGAATTTTCTATGGCTCCACTTCCTACAAACCATCCATTATGTTCATAAGTTGAATAATCTATTTTATTTTTATTATTTTTTAGATAAATTGGTAGATTACAAACAGTTGATGGTATCTTTATATTTTTTTAATTTTTCTTCCTTTAAATTCATACCCAATTACACTATCAAATCTCCTTTACCTACAAAAAAAATTTACACCCTTAATTTTACTTCTTTTCTTCATGTCTTTTTTTATTAATTACTATTTTTCCATAAAACTTTTCACATTTTTATAATAACATAAAACCTCGAAAATAAAAACATAACGTTTTACCCTAAAAAGTTTACATATTTAACATATTTCTTATAAATTTAATCAGGGCTTTTTTTGATAAAAATCAACACATTTAATTTACGTTTCTACTTTTTTACGATAAAATATTAACTAGAAAAGGACTGATAATATGAAAGAAGTTGGAAAAAATTTAAAAAGAATTAGACTATTAAAAAACTTATCATTAAAAGAAGCCGGTCGTTTGTTAAATATGTCTGCTCCTGCCATTTCAAAATATGAAAAATGTTAGATACAACCTGATTTTCAAAAACTTATTGAATTTGCTAAAGCATATAATGTTAAAGTACTAGATTTATTAAAAACCTATAATATGGCCGAAATGAAGTTTAATTCATTTCGAAAAAGGCAACGACTTTAGAAGGAAAATTTGATAATATTATTAAAGAAATTGAAAAAAATTTAGTAACGTACTAAATTTTTTTATTTCTAAATGAAATATCCTTTACTGCAAGGCAATGTTTTTTTATTCATAAATACTAAATAGATTAGTAAAATCATCCTATTTTAATGGACGATATAATTACCTCATTAATAACCAATCTAAAGCATTCATCTTTTTTATACCATCATATGATACTTCCGGATCTATATCCATGGTAAGAATATATTTAGGATAATGATCTTTTATTGATTGAAGTGCCGATAATTCTCTTTCTAAAGTATGCTCATATCTTACAGTATAAGCAACTTGATAATATATTATCCCTTCTTTATTCTCGGCAACAAAGTCCACTTCTTTATTATCATTCTTTCCAACATAAACTTTATATCCTCTTCTTTTTAATTCAAGATAAACTATATTTTCTAAAACATGACCTAAATCAACATTTTTACGTCCAAGTAAAGCATAACGCATTGTTATATCTGTTGCATAATATTTATCCCCTGTTTGCAAATATTGTTTTCCCTTTATATCATACCGAGAGACTTTATTAAAAATATAACTTTCAGTTAAAGCATCTAAATAACTCTCTACAGTATGAACACTTATATTTCGCCCATTACTAGTTAAAGTGTCAGCAATTTTCTTAACAGACATAGTTGAACCAACCGTAGAAAATAAAAACTCTACAACACTTTTCAACATACTTGTATCAGTTATTTTTTTTCTTGTAGCTATATCCTTAACAATTATGGTATTAAATAAACTTTCTAAATAAGCATCAACTTGATCGCTATTTTGAAGACTTAAAGCATAAGGAAATGAACTATTATTAATATATTTTAAATATAATTTTTCATTATTTTCTTCTTTATAGTATTCTTTATATTCTTTAAAAGATAACGGAAGCATTTTTATCTCAATATATCTTCCTGAAAGAAGTGTAGCAAGTTCGCCAGATAAAAGTTTGGCATTTGAACCAGTTATATAAAGATCTATATTTTTTAAAATATATAATCCATCCACTGCTTTTTGAAATTCTGAAATTGATTGTACTTCATCAAGAAAAACATAATATTTTTGGCTATCTTTTATTTTTCCCTTTACAAAATCATATAGTTCTTTAAAGTTAGCAAAATTAAAATCAGGCGATTCTAAATTTATTAAAATTATATGATTATCTTTTATACCAGATTTTTTTAATTCATCGATATATAAGGAAAATAAAGTTGATTTACCACAATTTCTTATTCCTGTGATAGCTTTAATCAAATCTTTATCTTTCCATGATATTAGTTTTTTTAAATATTCATTTCTTTTGAACATTATTTTCCCCCTTATTTTACTATTTCTTAAAAACATCTAAAATGATACTTTTAGTTTTCTCTTGACTATATTCTTCTACTGTATTATAGGCATTTTTAATTAACTCATTTTTCTCTTTAGCTTTTAAATTTAAAAATTTTAAAATAGCCTCTTCTAAAGTTTTCTCTTCATAAGGATTAAATGGTAAACTATTTTGTTTATTTAAATAACTACCTGGTCCATAAAGATTTGAACCGATTACCAGCGTTTCACAAGCCATCGCTTCTAAACCCGTTAAACCTAGACTTTCACTTTTCCGTCTTGTCGGATAAATTAAAGCCTCTAAAGAATTATAAACATAAACTAATTCTTCTTGTGATAAGAAATCTTTTCGAATAATTAATTTACTAAGTTTATTTTTCTTAATTAATTTTTCTAATATATCCACTTCACTACCTGAACCAACTATTAAAAATTTAATATTTTTTAATTTAGTTGAAGTTTTAATATTATAAATTGCATTAATTAAAGTATCATATCCTTTATCTTTTTCAATTCGGGAAATAAAACCTAGATATTTATATTTAGAGTTTAATCCAGATAGTTTAAGAGCTTCTTTTCTTGGTATTTTTTTAAATTTAGTTAAATCTACTCCCCCCGCCGGATAGATAGTTATTTTACTTTTATTTACTTGATACTCACTAGTTAAAACATCTTGAAAGTATTTAGATGGAGCTATTACATTGTCAGCATATTTTAAGAAAAAACGACTACGTTTAATATTTTTATTATCAATTTTAGTATCCGCGACAATATCATTACCATGAACATTTAAAATTAACTTGGTTTGATAAGAGGTAAGATAAGGAATAAATATTGGTATCGTACTGTGCGAAATAAAATGAACATAGTAATAACTATAATTATTAACTAAAGCTTTGAAAAAACTAGCAAGATAAAAGCTAATATATTTAATTAATTTATCTAATATATTGGAACTTTTAGTCATTTTTACTAAATCAATTTGATAACCATTTTCTTTTAAAAGTTCGTAAGTATGATCAACAAATACCCCATAATGTGGATACTTTTTACTAGGATACATATTAGTTATTAACAATATATCCCTCTTTTCTTCTGGTTGTTTATTAAAGATAAAAATTAAACTTACTAACGTAAAGGCAAAAATGTTAGTTAAAATATTAAAGCCAAAGAAACTAAGAAGAATAGTAAAAATAAAAGTCAATAAGTAAACATTTTTTAATTTAGCATTTTTTAAAATATAAAAAATAAAACTTAAATAAATTAATGAACCCACTATCCCTAGATTAAAGAAAATAGTTAATAAATCAATATTAGTTTGAAAACTAAATAAACCGAGTAGCTTATTTAAAGCTTGAGTATCCAAAAAATTTTGAAAAATAGTCGAAACTGAAGTAAAAGAAGTAAAATCTACTCTACTCATAAGTGCTAGATTGGGTAAATAACTAGTTAAGAATAAAAGAAAAACTAAAATAGTAATTAAAGATTTTAAATAATTTGTTCTAAAGAAATTTAAAATACTTTTAAAATTAGTTAAAATAAAATATATTATTGTCATAATAAAACAAAGATAACCAATTAAACTATTTAAAGAAAAAAGTGCATAAGTAAATATTACCATTAGAATTAACTTAAATAAATAATTATTCGTCTTAATAATAGTAAGAATAAATAAAGGCATAGTTATTAAAAATAAAGAAATGATTAAATTACTAAAAGGATTAATAATTATAAATAAAGATAAAATTATAAAAATAAGGGTTAAGATATTTTTATTTAATTTAATATTATGCCTAATAAAATATAAACTAAAAAATAAAGGTAAATATAAATTTATAAAATGAAGAATATTAGGTATTAAATTAGGTAAATCTTCTCTAAATAAGTAAATTATATTAATAATAAAATAAATTCCCCAACTTAATAATATTTTCTTATCTTGTTTATTTTTGATTAAATAAATCAAAGTAATAAGTAAAGGAATCAATATTATAATTCTTAAATTATTAAAAAAATATGCCATACTTGTTAAGATTAATATAATAATTAAGCCTAATAAATTGGAAAAATTTTCTTTAGTCATAATCATACCTCCGCTTTATTTTTTAAAGACAAATATTTTACTTAAAATATAGTTAGCAATAATAACTAATATTTGACTAATTAATTTAGCTAAAGTATCACTTTGTCTAAGTAAACTGACAAAGATAAACATTATTAACATATCTAATAATAATGTGGAAAGTCTCGCCCCAAAAAAACTGATTATTTCTTTAAGATATTCTTTACTTTTACTTTGAAAAACAAAAATTCGATTAGTAATATAAGCAAATAAAACGGCACCTACCCACGATAAGACATTAGCAATCTGTAATTCTAAAGAATTACTAGCATCTAAAAAAGTATGTACACATATAAAATAGATAATTAAATTAATTAAAGTAGTTAAAACTCCCACTACTAAGTAATTAATAATTTCGCGATATTCTTGATAAAGCTTACTTATTTTTTGCATTTTTCTCCCTCCGTTTAAATAAAATATCTGTTTTTAAAACTATAAATAAGAAAAGAATCATTAAGCCAATATAAATTAAAATGGCATAAGTTGTATCCCCTAAAGCATAAAAGATGGATATTCCCGCAAATAAGATATCAATAGCATAAATTATTAATAAGGATGCTTTAGTGGAAAATTCTAGTTTTAAAAGTTGATGATGTAAATGAAGTTTATCCGGAGTATTAAAAGGATTTTGATGTTTTAAAATCCGCCGAATAATCGAAAATATAACATCAATTATTGGGGTGGCTAAAATTACTAAAGGAATAAGTAAAGAAGTAAACGTGGCTGTTTTATAACCTAATAAAGCGGTCACGGCAATGATAAAGCCTAAGAAATTACTTCCGGTATCTCCCGCATACATATAGGCAGGAGGAAAATTATAAACTAAAAAGCCAAGAATTGAACCTAACATAATTAAACATAAGGTTGTATCAAGACCATTTTGCATATTCATTATAAAGGCAATGATAGAAATAGTAGCAAAGTAAATTGCACTTATCCCCGATGATAATCCATCTAATCCATCTGATAAGTTAATAGCATTCGTAATAGCAACAATTATAATGATGGTAATTAGGTAATTAAAAGGAGGAGCAATATTTAAATTAAATCCAAGAATAGATAAGTAATCAACTGTTATATGACCATAAAAAGCAATAATACAAGCAGCAAATATTTGGACAATTAATTGATATTTAGCTTTAAGCGGATTTATATCATCAATCATACCCATAATTATTAAGAAAAAACTACCCATTAATATCGATAACATTTGGACACTACTTTCCGCATAAAGCATATAACCTATTAAAAAAGAAATAAAGATAGCTAAACCACCTAAAGTAGGCATAGGTACTTTATTTAAACGTCTATTATTAGGATAATCTAAAGCTTTGACATGATAAGCTATTTTACGAACTATAGGAGTTAATATTAAACTACTTAAAAATGTTATAAATATAATAATAAAAACATTATGGCCATTTACTGTAAGCATCTTATCACTTCCTGTATTTATTATAACCTAAGAACATAAAAAAAAGAAGAAATACTAACATTTTATTTCCTTTTTAAAGTTAAATTTAATTCTTTACCATACTTATAATTTTTTAAAGCTGAATTATAATGATTAACCAAAGCTTCTTCTAAACTTATATTATCTGTTTCTAATAAAAGTTCTTCACTCATAATTCTTTTTCCCATAACTTTTTGTTTAATAAAATTATCTTTTTTAATTAGAACTTCTGATATAACCGAAACATTAGGTTTTATATCATATAAAGTTTTATCATTATTAAAAAAATCAATTAATGATGTATTTATATTTATTCCATTATCTATTCCTTTAATTAAAGAAAATAAATTACATTTTTGAATTCTTTCTAAATGATAAATTACAGTTTCTAAAAATTTTTTATTATCAAATCTTAATATATCAATTTGCATTTTTTTAGCATTCTCTGTTATAAAAAATTGTAAACTAGGATACCAAAGCATTTTATATTTTTTTATTTCTTCTGTTAAAAAACGAGCATTAAATGGTTCTAAATAAATTAAATTATTATTCCAATTAAGAGTATAAATTAATGATGTTTCAAGATCTTTAAAAATAAATGGGGCAATGATTTCTAAATGAGACCATAAATTAGTACAAATCCATTCCATTTTTTTTAAAGCTAATAGTTGTTCTTTTTTTACTTTAGAATAACCACTTACATCTTGATGTTCTAAAACTAATTTTTTAATTGTTTCTTCCAAAGAATTTGGCATAAATTTCACCTAGTGATTTAGTATATTAAATTATTTATTTTTATGCAATATTTTCTTGATTAATTAATTTTTCAATAGCTTTAATAGCAACATTTATTTCCTTATCTACATCAAATACTTCTTCATTATCTAAACCTAATTTTTCTCTTTCTTGATTCCAAATAACTAATAACACCGCGGCAGCTTTTAATTTAAGAATACTAGAAACTATATATAAGGTAGCAGTTTCCATTTCACTACACAAACACCCAGCTTTACACCATGCTAGCCATTTATTTTCTAACTCATAACTAATTGGCATCCGCTTAGGATCATGTTGTCCATAAAAAGAATCTTTACATTGTACAATACCAACATGATTAGGATAACCTAGCTCTTGGGCAGAATCTCTTAAAGCTACAACTAAATCAATATCCGCAACCGCGGGAAATTCAATAGGTACATATTCTTTACTTGTTCCTTCTTGTCTTATAGCTCCACTTGCTATGACAATATCCCCGGCTTTTACTCCAATTTGCATACCCCCACTAGTTCCCACACGAATTAAGTTTTTAATACCTAACATGGCTAGTTCCTCAACACAAATAGCTGTTGATGGTCCACCCATGCCTGTGGAAATTACTAAAATTTTTTCACCTTTAATCTCACCTAAAAAACTAGTATATTCCCGATTAGTTTTTAAAAATAACGGATTATCTAACTTTTCCGCGATTAATTTAACTCTTCCCGGATCTCCTGGTAAAATAGCATATCTTGCTCCTTGTAAATCTTCTTTTTTTAAACCAATATGGTACATTACTTCATTTTTTTGCATTTTCTTCACCTATAATAATTATATCAAGATTATTTAAAAATGTCTTTATTTCTAAAAAATAAAAATGTTATTTCTAACATTTCTATTTAATTTTAATATTTAGTTCATCTATATTTAATGTTGGATGTTTGATTACCCTAACAAGTTCCATCGGAACTGGATTTTGATATCCTGATGATTTCATAAATCTAGTTGTCGGATCAGAAGTCATAGTATTACCATTATCTGCTGCGGGGATAAAATATTCTTTATAAGCTGGACATTCTAAAATAACTTCTCCATATTTTAAACAGACCCCACCTAAATACCAATTTATTCCTTTATTATTATTGTATATTTCACCATCAATTTCTCTTTCTTCATATTCATCATCTTCACTATAGCCATATATGTAACCTAATTTTACATATCTTTCATATTCTTGTTCATTAACTGCTCGATAAACATGATCTCTTTTAAGAACATAACCATTTATTTCTTTTACTAAATAATCTCGACCTAATAACATTTTTTCGCGAGCTGTTAACGTATTACTTAATCCATTTAAAATTTTTTCTTGAGCCTTTCTTCTTTCCGAATCACTTGACAAAGGCATAGAAAAAGCATTATATAAATCCACATTAATCACCTATTCATTATATTCACTAGTAATCCCAAAATAATCTTCCATCGTTAGCCAATCCCCATTATTATAAAGTTTTAAAGCTAATTCTTCACCAACATACCGAAAATGCCAAGATTCATATTTATAACCCGTTTCATTAGTTTTATCTTTAGGATATCTTAAAATAAAACCATATTTATAGCAGTTCTTTTCGAGCCAAATAGCCTCTGGAGAACCAATAAAGGTATCATTTATTTGATTAACATCAAAAGCAAGTCCTGATTGATGTTCCGAATGACCTGGTCTTGCCGAATAAGTATCAGCTTTTTCTTTACCATCCCTTGATACATAACGATTATAAATAGTATTTTGGGTATCATAACTTCTAAAACCACTTTGCAACCAAATATTTAAACCTTCAGTCTTCGCAATAGCGTTCATTGCCTCGAATGCCGCCTTAGTTTCTTTTGTTAATCCTGTCCCATAATTAGCTGGCAAAGAATAAGTCTTATTAACTACTAAATAACCATCGATATACGTAACCCCATTAATAGTTACGCCTTCAAATCCTTTTGCTGTTGTAAAATACTTAACATCATCGGTGGGATTAATACTTGGTAAAGAATTACTATTTCCTTCTTTTACTTTTAATGTAAACTCTTCTTTAGTTTCATTCCCACTTTTATCTTTCGCAACATATGCCAATTTATATTCACCAACCTTATTAATATTATATTCACCTTCAATAGTTGGTGTAATCGTTTCATTAGAATTATCTTTTACTACCACATTTGCTAATAAATCAATTTTTACCCCTTTTTTCGTTTCTAAATTCTTTTTAAATTCTATTTGGGGGGCTTCTTTATCCACAACTAATATTTGATAAGTAATTTCTTCTTTTTTACCTAACTTATTTTGAACTAAGACTGCTACTTTTTGACTTCCTAATTTACTAGTATCTATTTTTTTTACTTCACTTATAATTTTCCCATTTTTAACTTCTTTTATATATTCTAAGTTATTCACATCACTATTAATTTCGGCTTCTAAAAGCTCTTGCATTACTACATTTACTTTTTTAGGATATAAAATATAAGCAATTACACCAATAAATAATATACTAATTAAACAAATTATAACTTTAATTTTTGGTTTTCTTTTCATACTACTCATCCTTATTTTTAATTTTAACACAAACCATTTTAGTTCTCAAGATAGCCTTTTAAATTTCATTATAGTCATTATTTTTTATTAGATTAGCCGGATATTCATTAATGATTAAACTGGTAGTTGTTAATAGAATTCCCGCGATACTTGTAGCATTTATTAAGGAGTTAATAACTACTTTAGTGGAATCTACTACTTTAGTACTATTAATATCTTCATAAATACCCGTACTTACATTATATAAAAACTGATAGTTGTTTTTTTCGATTTCTTTTAAGATTGGTTCTTTTTCTAAACCTGCATTTTCAATTATTTGCTCCAAAGGCAGTTTTAACGTTTCTTTAAAGTATAATAGTTTTCCTTCTTTTATCGTCTCAGCTATTTTGGCTAAAACAATTCCACTTCCGGGCACTATTCCTAAATCTAAAGAAGAAATGGCCTCCAACGCATCAATAAAGCGCATCTTTTTTTCGCGTCTTTCGGTTTCTGTATAACCTCCAATAATTAAATTAACTATTCCTTTATCTAGCATCGCTAGTCTTTTACCTTTTAAATCCGGATTATTATTTATCCCAGTTTTTAATTTTTCTATATATTCTTTGATTTTTTCTTCTTCCGTAAATTGAAAAGTAATTTCCTCTTTTTTAATAATTACTTGCTTACTAGTTCCCACTACTTCAAAAGTTAAATAATCTTTTACCCGACTAGACTTACTATTAGTTATTATTTCTAAATCAGCAAATATTTCTAATTTTTCTTCCCCATACCCAGGTATTTTTATTAAATAAATTTGGGCTTCATTATTTAAATATAAAGACATTATTTCATTTATTAATTCATCACTATAATCATCAGCAATAATTATTAACTTTTCATTTCGTCTAATTATTTCATTTATAATATTAGCTATTTCTTCTAAATTTTCTAAACAATCTTTTAAAAGTAAAATACGCGCATTAGTTATATTAATTTCATTTTGGTCTTTAAAATAATAAAGTGAAACTAAACCCGTATCTAAAGTATAACCTTTTTTTAATGTTAAAGTAGTTTTATCATCCGTACCAATTTGGATATTAATCGCTTCTTTATTTTTTACTAAATTAAAAGCTTCACTTATTAAATAACCAATTTCTAAAGATCCACCGGAAATACAAGCAATATTTTTTAAATCATCTTCTTTAGGCATTCGCGACATTTCTTTTATTTTTTCAATTAATTCTTCTACTCCCGAATCTAATTCTTTTTTTAAGAAAATAGGATTCATTCCTTGTTTAATTAATGCTAAACCATTTTTAAATAATCCTTGTAATAAAACTAAGGTAGTTGTTGTGCCATCGCCAACTTTTTCGTCTGTCGCAATCGATGCTTCTTTCGCTAATTCTAAAAAGGTATTTATTATCGCATCTTCACTTTCAATATTTTGGGCAATCGTTACCCCATCATTGGTAATAAAAGGACTAAAAGAAGAATGGTCAATAATTGCATTACTCCCTTTAGGCCCTAAAGTAGTTTTGACCGTATCACATAGTAAATCAATAGCTTCAATCATTTTAGTTTCTAATTCTTGTCCTCGAATAACTTTTTTCATAATTCATCACTCACTTCTAAGATATATTTCCAATATTTTTTCGGCATAAAATTTTGACGGCACCTATCATTTTTTCTTTCTTTAATGCCAATTGTTTTATAAAAACTTTGCCAAAGTTCTTCTACTAGTTCTTCTTTCGTTGAATTTAAAGTAGCAACATTTACATTTTCTTCACTTACTAGATAAAATTCTTTTTTATCATATATACTTAATATACCCCGATTTACATCTTTAATTATCCAAAATTCATTTTTTAGTCTATTTTTAAAATGTTGGGATAATAAAATTAAAACATTATTAGAAGGTGCTATCTCGGCATATAATACTTTATTTTGTAATTCTCTAAATCTTACAAAACCTTTAAGTTTATGACTTTCATTACTTACATACTTACAAATTTTTAAAACTTTATCAATTACGGTTATATTTCGATAATAAAAAACTTTATTTTTATATTTTACACTATAACCAAAGAAGTAAAATAATATTAGTTCTTTTTGGGGATTCTCCGATAAATAAACATAAAACATTGTTTTTAGAATTTCTTTACTTAAATATTTTTGAATATCTTTTATTAATTGGTCATCTTCTTTTAACGAAAGGTTTATTACTGCATCAAATAAGTTTTGTTGATAATTACTATTTTTTATATTAGCAGGAATTATTTTATTTTGCCAAAGTGTTTTTATAAGGGTTAACAAACTTAAGAAATTATCATTATAAAGATAGATATAATTATTTTTTTTCATGAAAATAAACTTAATTGCTCCTTTTTTAAATTATTTTGGGTATTTTCTTCTAAGACTAAATTCTTTTCAATAAAACTTTTATTAAATAAGGTAGGATTTATAAAATACCGACCCCGACAAGTAATAAAGTATTTAGCTCTTTTTAAAACTATACCCATTTTTTTTAAATCTTGGAAAGTAAGGCTAAAATATTTACGGGAACTAATTATTCTTTTTGCCGAGACAACCCCAATACCTGGTACTTCTAAAAGCTCTTGATAAGAACAAGTATTGACTTCTTTAGGGAATTTATCTAAATGACGGAGCGCATAATCAGCTTTGGGATCAAGAAGTAAGTTAAAGTGAGGATTGTCTTGACTAATTAAATCTTCAACTTTAAATTTATAAAATCTTAGCAAAAAATCAGCTTGATATAAACGATGTTCCCTGGCTAAAGGAGGAATGGTAATACTCGGCAAAAGTTTATCTTTATTAACCGGGATATAAGCTGAATAAAATACTCTTTTTAAATTAAAATTTTGATACATCATTGAACTTTTAGTCATAATATCATAATCGGTTTCTTGGGTTGCCCCGATTATCATTTGAGTACTTTGCCCAGCAGGAACAAATTTAGAACTTCTATTTTCTTTGACATAACCCATAATTTTCGTAATATTATTACTATTTTTATTGGGAGCAAGTAATTTTAAACCTGATTCGGTAGGTAATTCAATGTTAGCACTTAAACGATCCACCAATAAACCTAATTTTTTTAAAAGATAGGCGCTAGCTCCGGGAATAGCCTTCGCGTGAATATAACCCCCAAAATGATATTTGTGCCGCAAAAGAGCAATAGTTTCAATTAATAAATTCATTGTATAATCTGGACTTTTAATAATCCCCGAACTCAAAAATAACCCTTCAATATAGTTTCGTTTATAAAAATTAACAGTTATTTGACAAACTTCTTCCGGAGTAAATAACGCTCTTTTGACATTATTACTTCTTCTATTTAGACAATATTTACAATCATATATACAACAATTAGTCATTAAGATTTTTAAAAGTGAAATACATCTACCATCCGAAGCAAAAGAATGACAAATCCCCGAAATTGCTGTATTACCAAAGCCATTTCCTTTTCTATTACTCCCACTTGATGAACAAGAAGCATCATATTTAGCACTATCAGCTAAAATAGTTAACTTTTCTTTTAAATTCACATTAACCACCTAATTAGTATTATATATTAACTTAAAAGAAAAGTAAACATTTGTTCGATAAAAATTAATGGTAATTTTAGCCATTAAAAAAATATGATGATTATCATTCACCATATTTACTAATATATTTTTTAAGTTCAGCTTTAATAATTTTCTATATCTCCTATATTCCATCTTTGAAACTTAGGATTTAATTCCAATCTTTTAGCTCTACTTACTTTTCTTTCTTCATTTACTTTAACATTTCTTATATTACTTAAGGAATATTGAAAAAACTTAATAGCTGTAGCATCATCAATATCAGGATAAGCTTTTTTAATTTTGGCATATATTGCTTGAGCTAAATCTATATCACATATGATACCCGTTTGTATTCCCCATGAATGGCCAAAAATATGACGCTTTTTTAGATAGTCATACATTATTTTTTGACTATAACTTAGCCAATCACGTGATTCATCTAAAACCCTATTATCTAAACCACACTTTATGCATCCACACCTTCTATATGTACGCCCTTCATATCTATCATAATCTATTTTAGAATATACTAAGATATGCTTACAAGCTGCATATTCCTCCATTTTTATCTTTCTAAATAAATCAAGTTGATTATCATATAAGTTTTCATTTTCTTTTTTTAATTCAAAATATCTTTTTAATACTTCATTTTCTTCAAGCTTTTTCATCTCAGCAATAATTTTTTCCCTTTGTTCTGTTATTTGATCATATTTTTCATTTAAATCTTCCATAAAAACCTCCATACAAATTATATCAGATATTCAATTATTATAAACTACTTTTTTTCGTACAGTTTTAATTAATTTTTTTACTTCTTTCTCTTTCAAACGCTCCTCTTTAGCAACAATATAGTAAGAAGCATAATATTCTTCAGATTTTTTAAATATTTCGTTAAGTTCGATTAAAAATTTATTGTGTTATGAACAAACGTTTGATATAATTTTTATAGGAATCACTTATTCTTATTATCTTTTTACTAATAGCCTTACTTTTTACTTTTGTAATATAGTATTCTATGTAAAAGAAAAGCACTCAATCTAACTAAACAAGATTAAGTGCTGACCAATATATTGGAAAGTACTCAATATTGCACTGTTAAGTATTCCCTTTTTTATTTTATGCAAGTTTCCTTGACGTATTCATAATATCATAAAAACGACCTTTTTACAAGTCGTTTTCCTATTTCTACTCGAAAAGTCCGAGTTTAGTATCAATCTGGTGCTGGAAACAAGATTCGAACTTGCGACCTACGCGTTACGAGGGCGTTGCTCTACCAACTGAGCTATTCCAGCGCAAAAATATTATATCAAAGAACTTATTTAAAAAACAATATATTTTATTGTTTTTTTAGGCTATAAACCTGTATAATAAAAATATAGGTGAAAACAAATGATAAAAGTTGAAATAAAAAAATATTTTTTATATATAATTGGCATAATTATACTTACCATAATTGAGGCCCTAATTTTATTATCTTTACCAGATTTTATGGCTAATATTATCAATTATGGAATTGGGGAAAACAATCTTTCCTATATATATACAACCGGCTTAAAAATGATTTTAATTACCCTATTTTCTAGTATTTGTGCTATTTCTTTATCCTTCTGCTGTGCCAAACTAGGAGCAAATATAGCTTCAGATCTAAGAATGATGGCTTTCACCAAAATAACTTTAATGGATGAAGAAGCCTTTAATAACTTTACTAAAGCTTCCCTTCTAACTAGAACAACTAATGATATAAATCAAATAAGTATGGTCATAAGTAATTTTTTTAGACATATATTATTTGCTATTACTATGGGAAGTGGCGGGATTATAAAAGCTTTCTCTAAAAGTAAAAGTCTCCCTGCTTTAAGTATTATTCTAATTATAGGAATCTTATCAGTTATAATATTTTTAATAATTGTCTTTTTATTAGTAATTAAAAAATTTGAAATATTACAAAATATCCTCGATAAAATTAATAGTAAAACAAAAGAAATCTTAAGTGGTACTCTAGTTATCAGGGCTTTTAATAAAGAAGAAAAAGAAGAAAAAGAATTTAAAAAAACTAATACTGAATATAATAACTTAGTATATTTTTTAAATAAAATAATGGCTTTATTAAATCCTTATATGTCTTTTATTATGAATAGTGTCGTCATAGTTATTATGCTAACAGTTTCTAAAACCGCGGTAAGTACTTTTGATATTGGCAATATGTTATCTTTTAGTCAATATTCAACCCAAGTAATCACAGCCTTTTTAACTCTATCTATTATCTTTGTTTTCTTACCTAAAGCCAAAGTTTCTTATAATCGTATTAAAGAAGTAATTGATACTAAAAATACTTTAGAAGTAAGTAATAACCCCGTTAATTACGATGGCCTAAAAGAAGATATTCAATTTCAAAATGTGAGTTTTAGATATAATGGTAGTGAAGAAGACGCTTTAAAAAATATTACTTGTACTTTTAAAAAAGGTGAAA
This sequence comes from uncultured Bacilli bacterium, assembly GCA_947589195.1. Lineage (GTDB taxonomy): Bacteria > Bacillota_I > Bacilli_A > RF39 > UBA660 > MGBC108787. The sequence goes on from CANPZX010000002.1 coordinate 46,412, forward strand.
CTTATGGCATAATTGGTTCGACAGCTTCCGGGAAAACCACTCTTGTTAATTTATTATGTCATTTATATGATTGTACATCGGGTAATATTTTAATTGATGGTATTGATAACCGTGAAATTAGTTTAAATGATTTACTTAAAGATATTGCTTATATTCCTAAAGAAAGTAGTTTATTTAAAGGAACTATTAAAGAAAACTTAAAAGATGGAAAGAAAAATGCCACCGATAAAGAAATAAAAGATGCTTTAGAAAATGCTTCAGCTTTATTTATAACTGATTTAAATACTAATATCAGTGAAAATGCGATTAACTTTTCGGGAGGAGAAAAACAAAGATTATCCATTGCTCGCGGATTAATCAAAAAAGCTAGTATTTTAATTATCGATGATGCCTTATCAGCATTAGACTATAAAACGGATTTAATTGTCAGAAAAAATATTAAAAAAAATAAAGCCCAAACTAAATTAATTATCTCTAGTCGTATTGCCACGATTATGAATGCTGATAAAATATTAGTTTTAGATGATGGTAAATTAATTGGTTTTGATAATCACGAAAATCTTCTAAAAAATTGTAAAACCTATCAAGAAATCGTGATATCCCAATTAGGAAATGAGGCCTTAAAATGAAAAAACAACTTAATTTAAAAATCTCCTTAAAACATTTTATAGCTAATTTAGGTAACGAAAAAAAGAAAGTTTATTTAGGAATATTTTTAGCTATTATTAGTGTAATTATCTCCGTTATTTTACCAACTTTTTTAAGTAAAGCTACGGACTATCTAGTTTTAGGAATTAATCATGAAGATAACCTTTATCTTATACACATTAGAAATATCTTATTAATTTCTTTTCTCTTACTTATAGGTAGTACAATTTTTAGTTATTTAGAATCATTAGTAATGTGTAAAGTAAGTAAAAAAGTAAGTTATCAACTCCGAAAAAATATTATTACTAAAATCAATAAATTACCTTTAAATTATTTTGATAAAATCGAACATGGGGAAATCTTAAGTTTAATGACTAATGATATAGAAGTAATTGCTGATACTTTAGCTACTGATTTAACGGAAATATTTTCTTCAATTATTTTATTTATTGGCATCTTATTTATGATGCTTAGATTAAATATTTTATTATCTATTGTTATTTTTCTAATTATTCCTTTTAGTTTAGGTATTTGGTTTATTTTAGTAAGTAAAAGTCAAAAATATTTTAAAGATTATCAAGATTATCAAGGACATATCAATGCCCATTTAACGGAAAGCTATAAAAATCACACCATTATTAAACTATATCAAATGGAAAATAAAAGTATTAAAAATTTAAAAAAATTAAACAATACTTTAACTGAAAGTGTTTGGAAAAGTAATTTTATTTCTAGTTTAATGCATCCTTTAATGAAGTTATTTGGTAATATTAGTTTTGTTTTAACTTGTATTATTGGTGGATATTTTTGTTTACAAGGTAAAATGAGTTTAGGAAACATTCAAGCTTTTATTACTTATGCAAGAAATTTTGCTAATCCTTTAATTAATTTAGGTTCCTTAACCGGAGTGATGCAACAATTGTTGGTAGCTAGTGATCGAATTTATGAATTTTTAAATGCTAAAGAAGAACCTTTAGAGTTAGCTTTAGATGATAACAGTGTTTTTAAAGGAGATATTGAATTTAAAAATGTTAATTTTGGTTATAATGAAAAAATAGTTATTAAAGATTTAAATTTAAAAATTAAAGCTGGAACTAAAATAGCCATTGTGGGACCAACTGGCAGTGGTAAAACTACAATTGTTAAATTATTAATGAAATTTTATAATATTAATTCTGGAGAAATTTTAATTGACGATAAAAATATTCAAGAGATTAATAAAAAGACTTTAAGAGATAATATTGGGATGGTTTTACAAGACCCTTGGGTTTTTGAAGGAACAATTAAAGATAATATTGCTTTTGGTAAAGAAAAAGCTAATATTAGTGATATAAAACTGGCTTGTACTAAAGCTAATTTAAATCATTTTGTTAATGCTTTACCTAAAGGTTATAATTTTAAAATCAATGAAAATAATGATAATATTAGTGCTGGAGAAAAACAACTTTTAACGATTGCCAGAGTATTCTTAAAGAATCCTAATATTATTATTTTAGATGAAGCGACAAGTAATGTTGATACTAGAACCGAAATGTTAATAACTAAATCATTAGATAAATTAATGAAAAATAAAACTTGTTTTATTATTGCTCACAGGTTATCAACTATTGTTAATGCGGATATTATTATTGTAATTAAAGATGGTAAGTTAATTGAAATGGGTAATCATGAAGATTTATTAAAACAAAAGGGCTTTTATCATGAGTTATATTTTTCGCAATTTGGCGATTAAAAAAAACATCTAAGTAAAATAAATTACTTAGATGTTTTTTAAAAAGCTAAGACAAGTCGAAAACCAATGTAGTTATATGCAGAGCCGTTGTCCGTATCAAACATGAACAAACCAGCTCCAACACCGACGGCACAATCGCCTCCACGATGCACCCATGGATTGCTCGTAGAAACAGGATAGCCATCGTCGCCATGCCAACTACTTATGTATCTAGTTTGAGCAGCTATATTAGGTATCGTTCCTTGATATTGTACTTGTTTAAATGGCCCCATTTCACCGGTTGCATCACCAAAAATAAATCGACTATTATCTTTATCATTTATACTATATGTATATATATCATAATATCTTGAATCATCTGGCAATTCTATTCCATTTGAAACTATACTTTTATCAGTATTTTTACCATTAAATCCAGAATTATTAGTAGAATTTGGACCGGATGCTAATACGCCTGAATATTCATTATCTTCCATACCTGCCATCATATATTCATGATTTCCTCCACTCATATCAAAAATACCACTATAGTTATTTGTTGTGCTTGCTACGACACTTGCAGAATTAAAATAATTAGTATTATATGTTCCATCTAATCCCTTAGTTGCTCCACCAAATTCATTACAAGCATTTGGATATGTTGTACATGATTCATTCGTTGCTGTATAACCCGTTGTTGGTGAATTTATCGCGGCATATCCAGTTAAATAACTAAGATTATTATTGATTCTTACCTCTTGTCTACTTCCATAGATACTATGTTGTAAATAAGCAACTGCTCCCCACTCTGTATTTTTCATCATATGACTATTTAAATTTGCTTCGTAATTTCTTCCTACAACATAAGCTTTAGATACTTGAATGCTTCGCCATGAATATACATTTGGTTTTATTATCACATTCTTTGCTTCTTTTAAAGCATCACTTTCATCTATTGGATTTACTTGAGCTCCAGCAGTATTTTCTGCTCCTTTATATCCAGTTTCGAATTTTCCTACCCAAATACCATTCGTATTAAATGAAGTAAAAGCTGGATGGGTTAACCATGTTTCCTTTGTTTGTCCTTTTGATACTTCAGTATCAAATCTATCTTCAAATATTACTTCTATTGTTTGAACTTTACTTGTTATATCTGTTGTTGATAAATCTTTGTATTTCTCATCACTAAATATTTGATAGCGATATCTTGGTATCCATACAAAATAACTTTCAATATCTTCTTCATTTATTGGTTGATTTATTCCAGGATCATCTTTTCCCTCAACTAATATAACTGCATTTGCCCATTCTTGATTGGAATAATCATACCATTTTTCATTAGTGTCAGCTCTGGTTACTTTTCCTTCATTATCTATTTTAACTGGTATTAAATTATTTTTTAATACTGGATCTGCTCCATTTAAATCTGTTTCTTGATATCCATTATAACTTAATTCATAAGGTTCCGTTTCGGTTCCTTTACCATTTGATATTAATACTTCGGGCTTTAGATATAATGTGGGCTTAATTAAATCAGCTCTCCAAACTTGATGATTACCTACTGCCCCTGTTGGGCCCATTGCAGTAATGTTGTCCCAATAATCAGTTATAGGCATAAGCATTCTTTGATCTTTTAAAGTTTCCAATAACCAATTGGTATATGCACAATCAGTTTGATATGTATCATTTTTCCAATTATATAATTCTTGCTTTAAACATAGTTCACGATTATTTGTACTTTCTCCACTTGTAGCATATCCATAATCTGAAGGATACATTAAAGCAATTTTGCCTTGCCATAATTTAGGGCGAGAACTTGATACTGTTGTACTTCTTTCATAATTATAAAAATCATTTGTTATAATTCCAATACTTGTACTATTTCCTCCCAAATTCCATAAGACTGTATCTATCATATTTTTTGCTTCAGTGGTTAAACCACTCTTACTAAAATCACATTCTGTTGTTGCATTATTTTGTCCAGTCGGACAATCTCCACTAGTTCGATTATAATATGCACCAGAATTTAAAAGTAGTTGTAATTTGGCATCACTCCAATCATTGCTTCCATATGGACCTTTTGATGTTCCTTCATTGTTATTTTTATTATCATAAGACATCGCTGGTTCTAATGCATCGGCTCTTATTATTTTTACTCTTTGTCCTTCAGGTGTATTAACTAGGCCAATTATCCTCCATAACTCATTATTAAACTTAACATAATTATTAGGATTTTCTCCATAATACCTGTATTCTTCTTGTTTTAAATTAGCTATTGCTTCATTTGGATTTAAGCCATATTCATTATATCCAGCATCTACTATATTTGCATCTTTATGACTTACTTTAACAATTCCACTTCCTCCAGCTATATCTTTATCTTCTATTGCTAATCTTTTTATATCT
>CANPZX010000003.1 GCA_947589195.1 uncultured Bacilli bacterium
ATTTAAGAAAAATAAAAAATTAAGAAATATCCTCCTAACTCTAGGACTAATCAGTGTTCTGGGGGGGGGGTATTTTAGTCTATAGAACATATGCTTTGTACCAGGAAGAAAAGAACTATAACGTAATCAAAGGAGTAGTTCCGGATTTTGGATATGATGTAAAATTAGCTATTGAAGTCGATGGAAAAAAAGAAAATAATGTCCCAACAAGAGGTTTATATAAAACCAATGTTGTATGTAATAATGACGCAACAGGCTCGTGGGATTATAATGCTTGGAATTTAAAAATAGATAATGCTAGTGTTGGAACAAAATGTAATATTACATTTACTTCTGGTTTAAGTGGTGCCGAATATAAAGAATATCTAGAAGCAGGAGTTAATGCAAGACGAAATACTTATCGAGGTAAAGATATAACCTATTTATATACTAATCAACAATTATATAAACAAATAGGAGATTGCACATTTGATGATATCTATGTAGGAGATTATATAAAAACTGAAAATAATGGTAATAAAGTAACATGGTTAATCGCGGATATTAATAACTATTTACATTCGGGATATACCGATTTACAAACTTGCCATGCCACAATAATACCTGCCGAACCTTTCTATAGTGCTCAAATGAATACCGAAAATACAACCGGGGTAGTAGATACTAATTTAAATTTAGATTCTAAAGATGGAAATAAAAGAACAAGCGTAGGTGCTTATGTCGGAAGTAAAATGAAACAAGAAACATTGCCAAGTATATTTGATACATACATAAAACCAGTCTTTGGTGATAATGTAATAGAATATACCAATCTACTTGCTGACCAAATGGAAAGTAGTCGTTCGAATCAATATGGAACAAATGGAGGAGCATCATCCGGCTGGGCTTGGTATGATAGCCAACTAGATTTAATGAGTGAAGTAAATGTGTATGGTTCAACAGTCTGGTCTTCATCTGGTTATGATATTGGAATCGACAATCGTCAGTATGCGATATTCAAGCTTAAACCTGAGTTTATTAACAGTTATGGAAATACAAGATTTAACTACTGGTTAAAAGCGGTCGCCACCTCTACGTTCTTTGCTCTTGTCTACTACGATGGCGGTGCCAACGCGAGCTTTGCATCCAACTCGCTTGGTGTCCGTCCCCGCTTCCTAATCAAATAATCTAATTAAATTATATTTTGCATTTTATATATAAATATGCATAAAATTTAGCATAAATAAATAGTTTACATATTTTAAAAAGTCTGTTATAATCTATCACGAGTATGAAATTACTCCTTGCTTTATTTTTAATATAAAGCCAAAAGACCATAAGGAGGTGTAAAAATAATGAAAAACTATGAAGTAATGTTTATCGTTAAATCTACAAATGAAAGTAATACTATCAAGAAGACTGCTGAAGCTATGCAAAAAGTAGTAACTGATAATAAAGGTAAAGTTGTAGAATTTAATGAATTAGGAGAAAAAAAGTTAGCTTATTCTATAAAAAAAGAAATAAGTGGCTACTATTATGTAATGAAAATTGAAGCAACAAAAGAAGCAGTTAAAGAACTTGATCGTAAAGCGTCTATTAATGAAAACATTTTAAGACATTTAATCATTAAATTAGATGAGGAGCAATAATAATGAACAAAGTAATATTAATCGGAAGACTTGCAAGAGATCCTGAAATGCGTTCAACCGCTAGTGGAATTAACTCTACGAGATTTACTCTTGCGGTTACCAGAAATTTTCAAAATCAAAATGGTGAAAGACAAGCAGACTTTATAAATTGTGTTGCTTGGCGTCGTCAAGCTGAAAATATAGCTAAATATTGTACTAAAGGTACGCAAGTGGCTGTTGAAGGAAGAATCCAAACTGGAAGCTACGATGCTCAAGATGGTACCAAAAGATATACAACCGATATCATCTGCGATAATGTTACCTTCTTAAGTACTAAAAATAGTAGCAATAGTAATAACGAATTTGCTCCATCATCTATGCCTGAAGATATTTCTGATCCTATAACAACTACTGATTTATCTGAAGATCCATTTAAAGATTTTGGTGATGAAATAGCCTTAAGTGATGACGATTTACCATTCTAAAGAAAGGAGAACTAAAATGGCTGAATTCCATCGTAAAAAGAAAAAAATATGTCAAATGTGTGCTGGAAAAAGCGTTGATTATAAAGATACCATGATTATCAATAAATATATAAGTGAAAAAGGTAAAATTTTACCACGTCGTATGACCGGGGCCTGTGCTAAACATCAAAGACATATTGCTAATCAAGTAAAATATGCTCGTTTTATGGCATTAATTCCATTTGTAAAATAAAGCATCGAAAATTTATCGATGTTTTTTAATACTTAAATATGTTACAATATGCCCGTGGTATTTATGAAAAAAGAAGTAAATTTCAAAAATATAGATGACTATCCTATTATTCGTTCTGCTAAAACCGAAGGTGAAACTTGTAGTCATTGGTTAGATATTAATGGTATAGATTACTTATATAAAATTGAGTCCCTAGATAAAGCTATATGTGAAATCTTTTGTGGCTTAGTTCTAAATGAATTAGGAATATCTAGTGTTAACTATTATCTTGCCTCTTTTCACAAAACAACTGGAGTAATAACTCCTAATTATAATAAAGAACACCTAAAAACTATAAACTTTAAAGAAATACTAAAAAAATATGAACAATATCTAAATAGTAATCATCTTTATCTTTCCCAAGATATATGGTGTTTAAAAAAAATAAAAAAAGTATTAACTTGGTATTTTCCCAATTTAACAGAATCCAATTATGAAGAACTTTACGATGGCCTTTTAACTGAATTTATAGCTTCCATATTCTTAGCTAATAGTGACTTAAATCAAAAAAATATTGAAATAATTGTCCAAGAAAAGCCAAAAATTTCCCCTTGCTTTGACTATGGCTATGCCTTTAATATTAAATATAATTTTATGAACATTATTCCTTATTATTTTACATACAATACCTCTTTAATAATGGAAAAACCTAAATATACCTTACAAAAGTTTTTAAATAACTGTGATTCAAAACATCTTTTATTATTTAAAGAAAAATTAGAAATATTAAAAAACATTAACTATAATCATATAATTTCAACTATCAAAGAAGAAAATAATTCAGACATTCCTCTTGTTATAGAAAAAAGAATTCGTAAATTATATTATCAAAATATTCAAGGAATAGATAAGATAGTTAAATCCCAAAATAAATACTAAAATGAACTTTAAAGTATGATATAATAAATATATCCTTTTAAAGGAGGTTTTATAAATGAAAGTTATTTTACTAAAAGATGTAAAAAAACAAGGGAAAAAAGATGACATTATCGAAGTAAGTGATGGTTACGCTAATAACTATTTAATCAAAAATCATTTAGCGGTACCATATTCTAAGAAAAGTAAAGAATTATTAGATAATGAACTTGAAATAAAGAAAAATAATGAAGAAAATTTAATCAAAAATATGCAAAAAATAGCTGAATCTTTATCATCTCATGAACTTACCTTTTATTTAAGTGCTGGAAATGATTCAAAAACATTTGGTTCTATTTCTTCTAAACAAATAGCTGAAGAATTAAAAAAAGAGGGTTATAATATTGATAAAAAAATGATTCATCTTGATTATTCTTTAGATTCCCTAGGAGTCCATAAAGTTTTAATTGAATTACATAAAAAAGTAAAATTTTATTTAAATATTCATATTAAAGACAAGAAGGTGAAATAACATGGCTATAAAACAAATGCCTCAAAATAATGATGCCGAAATGAGTGTATTAGGTGCTTGTTTTTTAAGTAAAGTAGCTTTAGAAAAAGTAATTGAAGAAGTCGACGAAAAAATGTTTTACAATGAAGCTAACCAAAAAATATTTACAGCCATAAAAAGTCTTCATGATCAAATTATCCCTTTAGATATAACAACAATTAAAAATGAATTAGATAATCAAAAAAATTTAAATGCTATTGGTGGTTTAGATTATATTAGTGAAATTATCGATTCTGTTGCTACTACAGCCAATTTAGATTCCTATATTAAAATCATAAAAGAGAAAGCTATTAGGCGAAAACTAATTGATACAGCAACTAATATTATTACTAATAGTTACGAAGAAGATAAAGATTTATCCCTTTTACTTGATGATTCGGAAAAAAAAGTATTAGATGTGGCTAGAGCCAGAGCTACTAGTGAATTTACCCCCATTAGTGAAGCTTTAAGACGAGCTCAAGAAAACCTAGAAATCATGGCTAAAAATAAAAGTGCCATAACTGGTTTAGAAACTGGTTTTTATGATTTAGATAAAGCTACTAGTGGTCTTCATGAAGGCGAACTAATTATTATTGCCGCTCGACCAGGAATGGGGAAAACAGCTTTTGCTCTAAATCTTGCCACCAATGCCTCTTTTACTACCGATAAAGCTATCGCAATATTTAATTTGGAAATGAGTGCTGAACAATTAGTAAATCGGATGATTAGTGCCGTAGGACAAATTGAAGGCGATAAACTAAAAACAGGAATGCTTAACCATAATGATTGGAAAAAATATAATGAAGCAATAAGTGAACTTGCCGATACAAATATATATATTGAAGATAATGCTTCCATAACCGCTAGTGAAATAAAAGCCAAGTGTCGAAGACTAGCTAATAGTGAAAAAGGTTTAGCTTTAGTCATCATTGATTACTTACAATTAGTTACAACAGGAGGTCGAACTGAATCACGTCAAGTTGAAGTATCGGATATTTCAAGAGCCTTTAAAACCATGGCTATGGAACTAAAAGTCCCAGTGATTGCTTTAGCTCAATTATCCCGTAATGCTGAACGAAGAGAGTCAAATCAACCTCGCCTTGCCGATTTGCGGGAGTCTGGTTCAATTGAACAAGATGCGGACTTAGTTTTATTTATAAATCGTCAAGATTATTTTGAAAATAAAAGTGCAGATAATAAAGTAAATATTGTTCCTGCCGAATTAATTATAGCTAAACATCGTCGTGGTTCAACAGGGCTATATCAACTTTTATTTGAACTCGATAAAAGTTGTTTTAAAAATTACTTAAAAACTGAACCAGAAGAAACATTTTAAAGAGGTGAATGAATTAAGTGAAAAAAAATGAAAAAATAAAAATAGTTATCTTAACTAGTATAATTGCTGTTTTAACATTTATTGGTGGATTGTCTAATCGTGAGTATAACTTTGCCTCTCGAATTTATAAAGTATACTTAAATGGTGAAGAATTAGGAACTATTGCTAGTAGTGATGAACTTTATAACCTAATTGATGAAGAGCAACAAGATATAAAAAATGTTTATGAAGTAGATAAAGTATATCCTCCTAATGGTTTTAATATTGAAGAATATGATACTTATAATGACCAAGTTGGTAGTGCTGAAGCTATTTATAATAAAATAAAAGATGCAGAAGATTTTACCATTGAAGGTGTCAGTGTTAAGATAAAATTTGTTGATGAAGAAAAACCGGATTTAATAATATATGTTAAAAATGAAGAAATATTTAAAGAAGCTTTAACTGATGTGGTGACTGCTTTTGTTAATGAAGAAGATTATAATGACTACATAAATAATACTCAAGAACAAATAAAAGATGTGGGAAGTTTAATAGAACGACTTTATTTTGAAGAAACAATCACTACAAAACCAGCTTTTATAAGTGTTAAAGAAAAAATATATACTGATGTTAATGAGCTTACTCAATATCTGTTATTTGGTTCAGATATTGAACAAGATAGATATACTGTTAAGTCGGGAGATACGATTAGTTCAATTGCTGAAGATAATAAACTTAATCCTAGTGAATTTTTAATTGCTAATCCCCAATATAAAAATGAAGATAGTATTTTAGCAATAGGGGATAAAGTTAATATTAACTTAATTAATCCTTTACTTACGTTAGTTGAAGATTTACATACCGTAACTGATGAAGAACAAGTTTATGAAAAGAAAGTTAAATATGATAATTCAAAACCTAGTAGTTATAGTGAAGTTACTACTCCAGGAGTAACGGGAATAGTTAGGATTACTAGAAAGGTACAAATGGTAAATGGAGAACAAAACCAAGGGGCGGAACCAATAAGTCAAGAAGTTATTAGAGAAACAATTGATGAAGTGACTACTAAAGGAAGAAAACAACAAAACCTACCACCACCAACTGGAACTTATGTAGATAATGGCCTAGAATGGGGCTGGCCAACCAACAGACCATATGTCATTACTTCTGATTATGGTTATCGTTGGGGTTCTCATCATAATGCTCTTGATATATCTGGTACTGGATTTGGCTCACCAATCTATGCTTCGCAAGAGGGAGTAGTCGTGGAAGTAAATCGTAGTTGTCCTAATGTTGGTTATTATAAAAATCAATGTGGTCGAACTTATGGTAATTATGTAATTATTGAACATAAAGATGGTTATCATACTTTGTATGCTCATATGACGCAAAGTATTACTGTAAGTGTTGGTCAAACCGTAAGTAGAGCCCAAGTAATTGGTTATATGGGTAGTAGTGGTTCTTCAACTGGAACGCACTTACACTTTGGGGTATCGAGAGGAAAACCTTTCAGTGCTGGTTATTCTTGGCTAAATCCATGGAGCTTGTTTAGATAAAATGAAAGTTTATGTTTTAGCAAGTGGCTCTGAAGGAAATGCCACCTATATTGAAACCCCAGAAGTAAAATTATTAATAGATTTAGGAAAAAACGCCAAATACATCAAAACTAAACTTGAAGAAATTGGCGTTTTGCCTGAAGATATCGATTATATTTTAATAAGTCATACTCATAAAGACCATACAAGTGCCCTAAAAACCTTTGTTAATCGTTATAAAACTTGCGTTTTATTAAGTCAAGAAATGTTTTATGATTTAGAAAGTATTAAAGATTATGATAATATTATTATTTATGATGATGATATTTATCTCAAAGATTTAAAAATTGAAACGATAAAATCTTCGCATGATGCTCCTGATGCTAGAAATTTTATAATTAATTATCAAAATCATTCAGTTGTTTATGTCACTGATACTGGTTATATAAATCGTAAATACTTTAATAAATTAAAAGATAAAGAAATATATTTATTTGAAAGTAATCATGATATCGAAATGCTGCTTAATGGCCCTTATCCTAAATGGTTAAAGGATCGAGTTGTTGGAAGTGTCGGACACTTATCGAATAAAGATTCATCATTCTATTTAACTAAATTAATTGGACCAAATACGAAAAAAATAATCTTAATGCATTTAAGTCATGTTAATAATACGGAAGATATGGCTTTAAGTACTTTAAAAGAAACATTTCAAGAATATGAAATTAATTTTAATGATGTGAAATGTGCTAAACAATCAGAAATAACTGAGGTTATGAAATGATTAAAATTATTTGTTTAGGAAAAATAAAAGAAGATTATTTAAAAGAATTAATTAATGATTATCAAAAACGAATTAATAAATATCATCTTCTTACAATAATAGAATTAAAGGATGAAGATAATTTAAAAAAAGAAGAAGATGCTATTTTAAAACAAATTAATGATAAAGATTATGTAATTACTTTAGAAATAGAAGGAAAAAAATTAGATAGTTTAACTTTTGCTAAAGTTATTGATGAAGCATTTATTCATTATAGTACCATTACTTTTGTTATTGGTAGTAGTTTAGGATTATCCGAAAAAGTAAAAGAACGGAGTAATTTAAAACTATCTTTTTCTAATTTAACTTTTCCCCATGGTTTATTTCGAGGTATTCTTTTAGAGCAAATTTATCGTGCCTTTAAAATTAATAATCATGAGAAATATCATAAATAGGAAGTGAAGTAAATGATTAATAATGATTGGGATGAAAAATTAAAAATAATTTGGAATAGTGAAGGATTTAAAAAGTTTTATCATTTAATTGAAAATGAATATAAAACTAAAACAATCTTTCCTCCGGAAGATTATATTTTTAATGCTTTAAAACTTACTCCATTTAAAGATGTTAAAGTTGTGATTGTAGGGCAAGATCCTTACCATGGTACAGGAGAAGCTCATGGTTTATCTTTCTCGGTGCAAAAAGGAATTAAAATACCTCCATCACTTCAAAATATTTATAAAGAACTTTATAGTGATTTAGGTATTCCTCCTTACAACGAAGGAGATTTAACTAAATGGGCTAAGCAAGGAGTTTTACTTTTGAATGCTGTCTTAACAGTTGAAAAAGATAAACCAGCTAGTCATCGAAATTTAGGCTGGGAACGTTTAACCGATTATATTATTAAAATTTTAAATACTAAAGAAACACCAGTTGTATTTATTTTATGGGGAAATTTTGCTAAAGAAAAACAAAAGTTAATAACTAATCCTAATCATTATATTATTACATCTCCTCATCCTAGTCCTTTCTCGGCTAATTCGGGTTTCTTTGGTAGTAAACCTTTTTCTAAAACTAATAATTTTTTAAAAGAGCATAATTTAGAACCAATTAATTGGGATTTAAGTAAATAGTTGTTTAAAAGCAACTTTTTTTAATTTACTAAATCAAATAAAAATGCTAAGATATAGATAAGAATGGAGAAGATGAAAATGGAAAAAATAGCAAATGGAGGGGGTTTTATTTAAGAGTAAGAAAGTAAGACTTACGCTTTTAATAATTCTCTTAATAACTTTAATAATAGGAAGTACTTATGCCTTATGGAAAATAACTAAGATTCAAACCGGATTAAATAAATTAGCAAGTAATTGTTATGATGTAGAATTTAGTGAACAAGATAATATTGTATTAGAAGAAGCCATACCCATATTAAATAGTGAAGGAGAAAAGTTAACTCCTTATACATTAAGTATCAAAAATACCTGTGATGCCGAGACAAAATATCAAGTAAATTTAGAAGTAACAGATAATAGTTTAAATAGTAAATATATTGATTTAAAAGTAAATAGTGATGATTATAAGATATTAAATAAATATGCAACAAGTGAAGGTATTTTAGAAGAAAATTTAGAATCCTATAAAATAGGAGAAGGCCATTTAAGAAAGAATCAAGTTATAAATTATGAAATAAGATTATGGATGGACGAAGATATAAGTGCTGATGAAACCGAAGCGATGAATAAAAGTTTTCGAAGTAAAGTAACAGTTGAAGCAGTAGCGGAAAAAACTGAAGGTAAATATAAAGAAGATATTTTAAATGGAGCTGATCCAGTATTAAAAGAAAAACTTATTCCAGTAGTAATAGATAGCAAAGGTGGTGTCACTAGAGCTGATGAAAATCAAAAATGGTATAACTATAGTAATAGAGAATGGGCCAATGCTGTTATACTAAATGATGATGTTGAAACACCAAAAGTAGGAGAGTCAATATCTGAAGATTCAATCGAAAGTTATTTTGTGTGGATGCCAAGATATAAATATAAAATATTTAGTGATACAAGATATGCTAGTTTATCAGAAGAAATAGAAGATAGAGTACAAACAATAGATGTAATCTTTGAGAATAAAGATACACAAGCATCTTCTGGAAATACAAAAGGAAAATGGTTAACGCATCCTGCCTTTACTTCATTTGAAACAAATGGCATCTGGGTTGGCAAATTTGAAACAGGATACAAGGATGCAGAAAATACTGCAGGGGCTCAACAAAATCCCAAAGATGAAGAAGCGGCTAAAACCGCGGCAGCTAACGTTATAATTAAGCCTAATGTCTATAGTTGGAGAAGTATTCAAGTAGCCAAAGCCTATGTTGTTGGTATAAATTATGAAGAAAGTTTAAATAGTCATATGATGAAGAATACCGAGTGGGGAGCAGTAGCCTACTTAAGTCAAAGTATCTATGGAAGTAGACAAGAAGTACGAATCAATAATAATTCGAGTAATTTAACAGGCTATGCGGCAATACATCAGCCAACAATTGGCTATACAGGAACAAATGAATTATGTAGTACTCATTCTGAAACATGTAATGAATTTGTTCCTGCTACAAAAGGAGAAGATGGTACCTTAAACACTCAATATTTTAATGAAGACAGTGTTAAGGCATCAACTACGAATAATTATACCGGAATCTTTGATATGAGTGGCGGAGCTTGGGAATATATGATGTCCGGAATGGAAGATAGTCTTGGTTCAAATACTTTATCAAGTGGTCGACATAATGTTTGGAATTCTGGATTTAATGGCAACCTTACTTGTCCAAATTGTAATAGTGATTCAGTCTCAGGAGTTGATTCAAAAATTACAGAAGTAGAAAATGGTATAGAATTACCAGATGATGAAAGATATTATGATATATATACCTATAGTGTCAATGATAAAGATAATAGTCATTTTATCTTTGGTGATGCAACTGGTGAGATGGGTCCATTTAAAAATATAAAATATACAGGAACAACTGAAGGAGCAACTACTCAAAGTCGTAATATAAATAGTTGGTATAATGATGATGGATTACCTGTCATTTCGAGTTCTCCATGGGTAATCCGTGGGGGCTTTTACGACCACGGTACGGAAGCAGGATTATTTTCTTTCAATAAGTACTACGGCCAAGCATCTCCCGCTTGTGGTTTCCGTCTTGTCCTTGCCTTCTAAAAATATACCCTAGCATAAAAAAGTAATTTATAGTATAATCTTTACAGCTTGGGGGACTATTATGAAATGGCATATTAAAGATTTAGAAATAAAAAATCAAGTTGTTTTAGCACCAATGGCTGGAATATCTAATCCAGCTTATATGAGAATAGCCGAAGAAATGGGAGCCAGTTTATGTTTTACGGAACTATTAAGTGCGGAAGCTATCATTCGAGATAGTAAAAAAACTTTAGAAATGTTAAATGGCCTAGATAAAATTACTATTCCGGTAGGTGTGCAAATATTTGGTTCAAATGCTAAAACTATGGCTTTGGCCGCCCAAATCTTAACAACTAAGTTTCCTATAAAACTAATCGATATTAATATGGGTTGCCCTGTTCCAAAAGTAGCTATAAAAAGTAAAGCTGGTAGTGCTCTTTTAAAAGATCCTGCTAAAGTTTATGAAATAGTTTCGGAAGTTGTTAAAGCCGTAAAGGTACCTGTTTCGGTTAAAATAAGAAGTGGGTGGGATGAAAATAGTATTAATGCGGTCGAAATAGCTAAAACAATTGAAAAAGCCGGGGCTAGTTTAATTACTGTTCATGCTCGAACTAGAAGTCAAGGATATGCTGGTAAAGCTAATTGGGATATTCTTAAAGAAGTTAAAAAAAGTGTAAAAATCCCCGTAATTGGCAATGGTGATGTTATAAGTTTTTCTTCAGCTAAAAAAATGCTTGATGAAACCTTATGTGATGCTGTAATGCTAGGTCGGGGTGCTTTAGGTAATCCCTGGTTAATTAAAAAATGTGTAGAATATTTAGAAACTGGTAAAGTAATTGAAGAAACGCCAATAGAAGAAAAAATAGCTATCATGAAAAAACATTTTAATTATTTAAAAGAAATAAAAAGTGAAAAAACAGCTTTACTAGAAATGCGAACTAATATCCTACATTATTTAAAAGGGATGCCTAATACTAAAGAAATAAAATTACAAATAATGAAATGTACTACAAGTTTAGAATTAGAAAATATGCTTGATAAATATTATTTAGAAACTAAGAAAAATAATTAAATATTGCTAAAATAATAAATAAAAGGGCGGAATAAAAATTTCCGTTTTTTAGATGTTTAAAAAGATTCGCAAAATAATAACCAATTAATAAAATAAAAACAGCCATAAAACTAAAAAGACTAATGATAGTTATTAAAGAATATTGATAAATAAAATTAAGAGAAATTAAACTTCCATCTAAAGAATGACTTAGAGCTAAAATTAAAGTATTAAAAAAATTTAATTTTTGATTATATTCTTGTTGTTCTTTACTTTTTAAATTATTTAAAGCAAGAAAAAGATAAATAATTGTGGCAATATTTTTACTAATAAAAGATAAATTAAATAAGTAATAAGTTTTTAAAACCAAAAAATATATTAAAGTATTAAATATTAAAAAAGTTAATAAATTAAAAAAGGTAAGTTTAATTTTAGTTAATTTAAGATTAATACCAATTATTAATCCATCTAAACTAGCAACAAGAGAATTGATAAAAAGAAACATACTACTCACCTTGTATAAAATATGAAGATAAAAGTTTAAAGACACAACTAATATTAATAATATAATGATTTTTTACATAAATTTTACAAAAAACCGGTATAAATTTATTGACACTGAATAGAATAGTAGTATATACTTAGTATGTAATGCCCGATTAGCTCAGTCGGTAGAGCGCACGGCTGTTAACCGTTAGGTCGTAGGTCCGAGTCCTACATCGGGCGCCATTTAGATATTAACTTCCTATTTTGGGGAGTTTTTTTTATAGTAAAAGAGTATAAATAATATTAAATAAAGTGTATAATTATTTTATAAGGAGGGGTTTATGTGGTACTAAAAGAAGTTATAGAAGCCATAGAGTATGTAAAAAAATATAAAACAGAAACCAGTAGAATTGAAGTTAAGAAGGCTCTTGGGGGCTTTCCAACTTGCTATGATACTTTTTCTAGTTTTTCTAACAAGTATGGTGGCATTATAATATTTGGTATTGATGAAGATAAAGATTTTGCCATAACTGGTGTGTATGATATAAATGATTTGCAAAAGAAAATATCTTCTTTATGTAAAGATTCAATGGAACCAATATTGAGACCAGATATACTACCTATAGAATACGAAGGAAAACAATTACTGGTCGTTAAGATTAATGAGATATCTCAAAATAAAAAGCCTTGTTATTATAAGCCCAAAGGTTTAAGAGGTGGATCTTATACGCGAATTGGTGATAGTGATTCACTTATGACAGAATATGAAATATATGCATTACAAAGCTATAAAGAGCATATTTTTGAAGATATTAGGCCTAATAAAAGAGCTAGTTTAGATGATTTAAATAAAGAATTATTAGAAGAATATATTATTAAAGTAAAAATGGAAAAACCTAATTTTGCAAAGAATGATTATAATAAATGTTTAAAATTAAGTGGAATAACGGATATAAGTGAGGATAATATTTATCCAACCTTAGCTGGTACACTTATTTTTGGGGAATATCCTCAAAGTTTTTATCCCCAATTATTTATTGCTTGTGCGGTTATTCCGGGAACAGAATTAGGTGATGTCGGTCCTTTAGGAGAAAGATTCTTAGATAATAAAAGAATTGAAGGAACTATTGAAGAAATGCTAGAAGCACTATGAATTTTTTACAAAGAAATATGAAAACCAGTGTCATAATTAATTCTGATGGTCGAAGAAAAGACCGTACAGAATATCCAACAGAAGCACTAGAGAAGCAATAGCTAATGCTTTAATACATAATTTATCAGAAGCTTCTGATAATCTGTGTTATGAGAAGAAAAAAATTATGAGAAGTTGGACTGAAAGGTCCTTTTTTTATGGACTTTTTTCTATATTTTACTTCTCATAATAATTATTGGTATTGTATCATAACTCTTGTGTTTCACACAGAAGGAGATGATATAAGTGAATACACAAGATTATATTGAGTTTATCCCTAAATTTATATGTAAACTTAATGATGATGGTATGAGTGAAGACATAATTAATACTGCAAAATGGATTACCAATCATTTTAAAAAATACTGTTTAAAAAACTGTATAAAATCTGTAAATATGGAGGTGATAAAAAAATTTTATGAAGAACAATATGATTTTGATATTTTTAATCCAAAATATAAAAGTCAAATTGTTTTAAGAAGACCATTGCTTATTTTAATGGAATATTATGAAACAGGAAGTTACTTTAAAACCCATCAAAAATCAATTACATTAAATGTTCCAAGAGAATATGGAGAGGTTTTTAGTTTGATCCAGAAAGAGTATATAAATAATCTTGATAATTGTATAAACGTCAAAAAAAGAAAAGTATGGATTCTTGCTAATTTAGTAAATTATTTATATGAAAATAATATAACAGATTTCAAGGATATACAAATTAGTAATATTTCAAATTATATTGATTTAGTCTCTAAAAAATATGCAAAACAGACTATAAGAACTATGAAATCAGTTTTAAGAGAAATATTAAACTGGTTATATCAAAAAAATATTATAAGCTTTAATGGAAAAATGGCTTTTCCATTAATTAAAGGAGATACCAGAGATAAAATGTTATCAACTTATACTGAAGAAGAAATAAAAAGGATTTTAGAGGTTATTGATGTTTCAAATAGTTATGGAAAATGTGCTTATTTAGTAATTTCGTTATTAGCATATTATGGTTTGAGAGCTGGAGATATCATTGCCTTAAAATTAGAAAACATTGATTTTGCAAATAATTCAATAAAAATTATTCAAAGAAAAACAAATAAGAAACTAATATTGCCACTTATTGATGAAGTAAAATTTCCTCTTTTGGATTATTTGAAAAATGGAAAAAATCCTAGTGCTAATAAAGAATATGTACTTTCAACTATGTATGCACCATATACGAAATTTAATAATACTTCTTCAATTTACCGTATGGTTAGTAGAGCAATGAAAATTGCAGGGATAAATTTTGAAAATAAACATCACGGTCCGCATGCTTTGAGACATAGTTTAGCAACTAATATGATTAATAATAATGTTCCTATAAGTGCTATAAGTAATGTTTTAGGTCATTCAAGTACTAAAACAACTAATATTTATATAACGAAGGATACAACCCATTTGAGAGAATTAACATTGGAGGTACCTTGTAATGAATAAAAGTAACAATTTTGAATTTCAAAGTATATTTAAAGAAGAGTTATCACAATTTGTTATATACAAAAGGAGTAATGGATATAAATATGAAAAAGCAATAATCTATAGACTTTATGAATTAGATAAATTTTTTTCCACATTTGTTAATAATACTAAAGTTATAAATCAAGAAATAGTTGATAAATGGCTTGGCACTTGCAATAGCCAAAACAAGGAATGTACAAAAGGAAAATATTTTACAGCAATCTCTCAATTTTGTGACTTTTTAAGAATGAATGGATATGAAAATATAATTCAACCAGATTCAAATAAACTAAAATTTCATAGTGAGTTTATACCATATATTTTTACTGAAGATGAAATAAAAAGAATGTTTAATATATTAAATAAAAAATTAAATAACATTAAAAATTTAGATACATTTTCATTTTATATTTTAATTTGTTTATATTATTGTTGTGGTCTTAGATTAAATGAAGCTTTAAATTTAAAAGATAATGATTATAATGCTAATGATAAAACTATTACGATTACAAATGGGAAAAATAATATTACAAGAATTATTCCTTTGACTGATTCATTAAATAATCTGATTATTGAATATTTAATGCTTAGAAAATCAGATGATGAGTATTTATTTATCACTAATAATCATGTTCAATATTATAAAAGTAAATTATATGAAGAATTTCACTTGTTATTAAAGAATGCAAAAATACAAGTCAGATACGATGGAAAACGACAAAGAATACATGATTTACGGCATACATTTGCAGTAAATAGTCTTAGACAAATGCAAAAAAAAGGGTTTGATTTGTATACTTCACTACCTACTTTGTCAGTTTATTTAGGTCATCAAAATATTGTAGAAACTGAGTATTATTTAAGACTTATTGAAAGTGAATCTGAAAATATATCAAACATTACAAATAATTATTTGAAAAATTTATATACTAAGGAGGAATTTTATCGTGAATAAAAACCTAAATTATTATATTTCTAAATATTTTGCAGATTATCTACCAAATGTGAAAGGAGTATCAAAAAATACAATTAATTCATATAGAGATACTTTTGTTTCACTGTTAAATTACTTAAAAAAAGTTAAAAAAATGAATATTAACAACTTACCAATAAATTCTTTAGATAATAAATTAATAGAGGAATATTTAATATATTTAGAAGAAGAACAAAAAAATAGTATTTCAACTCGAAATCAAAGACTAGCAGCAATTCGTTCTTTCTATAAATATCTAAAAAATAGAGAGTTATCTTGTTTTGAAATATGTACCAACATTCAATTAATTCCAAACAAAAAAACTCATAATAAAATATTATCATATTTTTCAATCGATGAAATAAAAACTTTACTTAATTTACCTAATACCAAAGAAAAAAGTGGTTTTAGGAATTACGTGTTATTACTTTTTATGTATGAAACGGCATGTAGAGCACAAGAACTAGCTGATTTAACTTTAAAACAATTAAGTTTAAATGAACATGCATTTGTTACATTAAAAGGTAAAGGAAACAAGGAAAGAAATGTTCCTTTAACTAACGATTTAAAAAATTTGTTATTAAAATATCTAAATACTTTTTATATATCTGATAGTAATGAATATGTTTTTTGGAATAAATTAAATAATAAATTTACTACAAAAGGTATTGAATATATTTTAAAAAAATACATCAAAATTGCAAAATTAAAATATCCATCAAAGTTTAAAAATAAATATTCTAATCATAGTATGCGACACTCAAGAGCTATGCATTTGCTTGAATCTGGGGTTAATTTAATATATATTCGAGATATATTAGGTCATACATCTGTTGTTACGACAGAAATATATGCCAAATCAAGTCCTATAATTAAGGAAAAACAAATTTTAGAACATTCTAAAAAACTGAATGTATCAGACAAATATACTGAAGATCAAAAGAATGATTTATTAAAATTTTTACAAAATTTATAAAAAAATTATGAGAAGTAAAATATAGAAAAAAGTCCATAAAAAAAGGACTTTTCAGTCCAACTTCTCATAATTTTTTTCTTCTCATAACACCGTGATTATAGTACGCAAACAGAAAATGCTTATATTTCAGTATATATGTATAATGATAGAATTGAAATAATAAATCCTGGTGCTTTATATGGAACTAATAGAATAGATAAACTAGGTACAGCAACTACTATGGAAGCTAGAAATACAACTATCGTAAGAATACTAGAAGAAAAAGGATCTGTAATTGAAAATAGACACTCTGGTATTCCGACTATGATACGTGAAATGAAAAATTATGGCTTACCAGAACCGGAATTTTATGAAGAAAGAGATAGTTTTAAAGTAATCTTTAGAAATACAAATGTAGTACAAGCAACACAATCAGCAACACAAATGGCAACACAATCGGCAACACAAAAAAATAAGTATGAAGAAATAAAACAAAAAGTATTAAAATATTGTGAAGAACCTAAGACATCAGAAGAAATTATGAAATATACAGGTATTAAAACAAAAAGTGTTTTGTCGAGAAAAATAATTCAACCATTAACACTTTCAGGAAAATTAGATTATACAAATAAAAATAGTGTGAATGCGAAAAATCAAAAATATATAACCAAAAAACAATAATTTATTTTAGACACAATTTGTATGAACAGAAATTAATTTTTTAATAAAACAAGTTGAAAGGCTTGTTTTTTTCGACAAAATATTAAGTTGTATTAATAATTAACTTGAATTATAATAAGGGACATTGGTTGGTAAATAAATGCTTAAATTACAAAATATAGGTAAAACTTATCAAACAGGTACTTTTAAACAAGTAGCTTTAAAAAATATTAATTTAGAATTTCGGGAGAAAGAGTTTGTCGCGATTCTAGGCCCTAGTGGCAGTGGCAAAACTACTCTTTTAAATATTATCGGGGGTTTAGACAGTTATGATACCGGAGATTTATTAATTGATAATAAATCAACTAAAAATTTTAAAGATGAGGATTGGGATAGTTATCGTAATCATAAAGTAGGATTTATTTTTCAAAATTATAATTTAATTAATCATTTAAGTATTTTAGCTAATGTTGAAATGGGGATGCTTTTAAGTGGTGTAAGTTTAAAAAAATGCCATCAAGTAGCTAAAGATTTATTAGAAGTCGTAGGCTTAAAAGAACATAGGCATAAACATCCTAATGAACTTTCAGGTGGCCAGATGCAAAGAATAAGTATAATCAGGGCTTTAGCTAATAATCCCGATATTATCCTGGCAGATGAACCAACGGGAGCTTTAGATAGTAAAACTAGTATTCAAATTATGGAATTAATTAAAAAGATAACGAAACATAAATTAGTTATAATGGTGACTCATAATGAAAAACTGGCTAAAACGTATGCGACCAGAATTATTAAAATGCAAGATGGCAAAGTAATAAAAGATACTAATCCTATAAGTTATGCGAAAAATATTAAAGAATATAAATTAAAAAAGACCGCTTTAAAATTACCTCTTTGTTTAAGACTTAGTTTAAATAATCTAAAAACTAAAAAGGGAAGAACTTTTATAACGTCTTTTGCTTCAAGTATCGGGATAATTGGGATTGCTCTAATTTTAAGTATATCTAATGGTTTTAATAACCAAATTAAAGATTTTGAACAAAATACTTTATCATCTATGCCCATTATTATTAGCAAACAAGCCCCAAATGATACTGTATCATTAACCGAAGAGGATAATTCATCACTTGATTCTAATTTTCTTCATCCTTTAAAAGAAGATTTAGATAATATTCATTATAATAATATAACTGCTGATTTTCTAAATTATGTAAATAATATTGATTCTTCTTTAGTTCGAGGTTTAGCATATTATCATCCCACAAAATTTAATTTTATTAATAAAATAAAAGAAAATGTAAAATTAATAAATTTAGATAATGAATTAATTAGTTTACCAAAACTCATGGATAACGAAACAAGTGTTATTGCGACTAAGTATGATATTTTAAAAGGAAAAGAAGCCATAAAAAAAGATGAGTTATTATTAATTGTCGATGAAAAAAATCAGGTTTCTCAAAATATTTTGGAGGCTTTAGGAATAGATAATAATACTCAAGATATTAAGTTAGATGATGTTTTAAATAAAACTATTAAATTAGTCTTTAATGATGATTTATACCAAAATATCGATAATTATTTTGTCATAAATAAAGATTTAGAAACTGTTTATCAAAATAGTAATAATCTTACTTTAAAAATCGTGGGTATTGCTAAGTTAAAAGAAGAATATGTTTCCTTAGGAACAACTAGTTTATTAGGTTTTACAAATGATTTATTAAAAGAAGTAATTAAGTATAATAAAAATTCCGAAATTGTAAGTAAACAACAAGAAGTTAATTATAATTTAATAACGGGAGAAGTTTTTACTTTAAAGGAAGATAAGGATAGTTGGCTTTCTAGTTTAGGTCGGGAAAGTATGCCTGAGGAAATTCAAATTTATCCTAAAGATTTTCTTGCCAAAACTAAAATTAATGAGTATTTAGATAAGTATAACCAAGATAAAGAGAAGGAAAATCAAATTATTTATGTTGATCAGGCTAAAATGGTTGTTGGTTTATCGCAAAATATAATGCTAGCTATTTCTTTAGTTTTAGGGGCTTTTAGTGCCATTAGTTTAGTTGTCTCAGCCCTGATGATTAGTATAATTATGTATATTTCGGTTTTAGAAAGAACAAAAGAAATTGGTATTTTACGAAGTTTAGGAGCCCGGAAGAAAGATATTTCGCGCATCTTTAAAATGGAAGCTTTGCTTATGGGGGTAATCTCCGGTATTTTAGGAATTATTTTAACTTTAATTATTTTAGTACCCGTTAATCAAATATTAGAAAACTTAACTAACTTAAAAAATATTGGTCTTTTAAATCCTTGGCATGCGTTTATGTTAATTAGTTTAAGTGCCATTTTAACTTTAATAGGAGGCTTAATCCCAGCCAAAATAGCGAGTCGAAAAAATCCGGTTATAGCTTTACGTACTGAGTAAGTTTTTAGGCTTACTTTTTTAAATAATATTATTAGATTTTATTTAGTACTTGACAATGCCTAGTAGTAGAGTTAAGATGAATAAAAAAAGAGGTGAGGAAAAATAAATCCACAATTTAAAAAAGGGGTCTTGGAATTACTAGTTTTATTAATTGTTCAAGAAAAAGATCGTTATGGTTATGAATTAGTTGAAGCTGTAAGTAAAATAGTCGACGTTAATGAAGGGACGATTTATCCCATTTTAAAAAGACTAACAAACGAGAATTATTTTGAAACTTATTTAGAAGAATCTCGGGAAGGCCCGACTCGTAAATATTATCATATTACAGCTTTAGGTATTAAAAGATGTTTAGAACAGAAAAAAGAATGGGAAAATTTTGCCAAAAATGTTAATGAATTTATTAAAAGGAGCGAAGTTAAATGAAAAAAGAAGAGTTTTTAAAAAAATTAAGTAAAAAATTAGCTATTTTAGAAGAAAGTGAACTTGATGATTTATTAAAAGAGTATGAAGGGTTTATTGAAGAAAAAATGCAAGCTGGCTTTACCGAAGAAGAAGCTGTAAAGTCGATGGGTGATATCGATGAGTTAGCTCGCGAATTACTTAAGGCTTATAAAGTTAAACAACCAAATAATAAAGATTTTTTCCGTAATTTTATTGATACTTTACTAGATACTATTGAAGAAATTATTGATATTTTTGCAACTAAAGATTTTAAAGATATTGTGAAATTTATTTTAGAACTATTAGTTATCTTTTTGGCAATTTACTTATGTAAAATTCCTTTTTATATTTTAGAAATGATGGGTAATACTATTTTTAAAAATTTAACTTTTGGGTTTAAAATATTCAGTAATTTTTGGACATTAGCTATCGAACTTATTTATTTAGTTTTCGCAATTATCTTTTTTGTTAAAATCTTTGAAAGTCGTTATTTAAAAAAAGATACAAAAGGGTCTCAATTAATAAAAGAGGAAAATGTTAAGAAAACCAAAACAGTTAAAGTAAAAACTTCAGAAGAAAGTCTTACTAAAAAAAATAATACTTTATTTGATTTTATTTTAAAAATATTTTTAATCTTGGGAAAATTTATGGCTTTTATCTTTTTAATTGGAATAGGCTTTTATATTTTAGGAATGTCGATTGTTTTAGCTCTCATAATTTATTTAATAATTAAGAAAGTTTATTACTTTGGCATATATCTTGTAATCTTGGCTTTATTTAATTTAGGCATCGCCGCTTTTATTCTTTTATTTAAATTTATTGCTGGATTAAAAAATAAACTCAGAATTTTCTTAGGTTCCATCTTAGTTAATTTTATTTTACTTGGGGTAGGGATTGGCTTTGCAACTATCGATATTGCTAATACTTCTGTTAGTTATGAAAATAATTATGAAAATATGGCGACGAAAGAAGTTTATTTAAAAACGGAAGGGGATTTAGTTTTACCGGTTTTTGTTAAAGAAGATGATTTAATCATTGATAATACTTTAACTGAGGAAATTAAAATTGCCTACATTTATGCCCAAGATATAATAGATATTGATGTTAAGGCTAACATTCATGATTACCGGGGTTTTAAAATGTTATATCCTTCCTATGATATAAACGTATTTAATTATAAAAAAGAATATTTAGAAAAATTTATTGTTTCTTTAAGAGAGAAAAAAATAGTGTTCTCGGATGTAGTCGGAGGCATTAAAATATATGGTAATGAAGAAACTATTGCTAATTTAAAGAAAATTACCACAACTTATTATGAAAAGTATAAAAATTATTATCAAGATGATTATTATGCTGATTATCGAAATGAATTGTAAACTTTATTGTCAAAGCAATTGCTTATAACTGTTAATCTAATGTCAAAGAGGGAATTAAATTGATTTCTTCTTCTTTTTTTTAGTATAATACTAATAGGTGAATAGATAATGAATTCAGAGGGAATAAGCATGCTAAAACGCTATGGCGAGAATTTTACAGCCAAAGAATTTATAACCGACCCCGCGATAGCTCGTGATAAAGAAATTAAAGAATGTATTTTAACCCTATTAACTCCTGAGAAAAGTGCTCTTTTAGTTGGAAAACCGGGAATTGGGAAAACGGCGATTGTCGAAGGATTGGCTTATCGGATTCAAAAAGGGATGGTTCCAGATGCGTTAAAAGGCTGGCAACTCATTAAAATTAATATTACTTCTTTACTTGGTTCTAGTATTAGTGATGGTAATATAGAAAATCGGGTAGATTTACTGGTTAAAGAATTAGAAAAATGTGATAAAACTATTTTATTTATTGATGAAACTCATGTTTTAGTTAATAAAAATACGGAAGCTAATGGGGGAATTGATTTTGCGAATATGTTAAAATCAGGTTTAGACCGTGGAACGATTAAAATGGTGGGAGCAACAACAACGGAAGAATATGAACAATATATCTTACGCGATAGAGCTTTCTTAAGAAGATTTCAAAAAATAGAAGTCTTAGAAACTGATAAACCAACTACCGTTAAAATTCTTTTAGGAACATTACCTAAATTAGAACATCAAATTGGGGTAAAATTAAATTATACAGATTTTATTAAAGAAAAAATTATGGCTTTTATCGTGGAAATGACTGATGAATATAAAAGAGTTTATGAAGTAGCTTCTCGGTATCCGGATATTTGTTTAACGATTCTTGCTAATGCCTTTACTTATTGTTTATTTGATAATGAAAGTGAAGTTAAAATAAAACACATTTATAAAGCCATATGTAATGCGAAAAATATTTATGAAGATGCCAAGAAAAAAGAAATTGAAAGATTTAAAATAGAATTTGCTGATTTAATAAAAGAAGAAAATGTTAATTTAGAAGAAACAGAATAGGAAGGAAAAAGAAATGGAAAAAATTAGAGTTTGTCAAATTGGTTGTGGAAAAATGAGTAAATATACTATGCGGTATGTTTATGAAAAAGGAGCTTGCGTTGTTTTAGCTTTTGATGTTAATGAAAAAATCTTGGGGGAAGATATTGGAAATATAATGGAAGGTAGTAAAAAGGGTGTTGTAGTAGAGGATATAGCTTTACTTGAAAAAAGATTGAAAGAAGAAAAACCCGATATTGCTATTATTGAAACCATGAGTTTATTAAATGATTTAGGTGATGTTTTAAGAACCGTTGTAAGTTGTGGAGTTAATGCCATTACAACTTGTGAAGAAGCTTTTTTTGCTAGTAATTCTAATCCTACTTTATACGAAGAATTAGATAGGCTAGCAAAAGCTAATAATGCCACGATTACGGGATGTGGCTACCAAGATATTTTCTGGGGTGGTTTAATTAGTAATCTGGCTGCTTCTACTCATAAAGTGACGATGATTAAAGGGAGTAGTTCTTATAATGTTGAAGATTATGGTTTAGCTTTAGCTAAAGCCCATGGTGCTGGTTTAACGTTAGAAGAATTTGAAAAAGAAATAGCTAGTTTAGATGAAATGAGTGAAGAAGAAAGAACTAAATTAATTAATAATCGCGAGTTTGCTCCAAGTTATATGTGGAATGTTGCAGGATGGCTTGCTGATAAGTTAGATTTACATATTACGAGTATTACCCAAAAATGTGTTCCTAAAACACATTCCGAAGATATTTATTCTAGTACTTTAGATATGACTATTAAAGCTGGTGATGCGACGGGAATGAGTGCAGTCGTCACGGCCACGACTAAAGAAGGGGTAACGATTGTTTGTGAGTGTATTGGTAAAGTCTATAGTAAAGAAGAATTTGATGTTAATGAATGGACAATTGAAGGAGAGCCTTCAACTACCATGGTAATTAATAAACCTAATACAGTTGAACTTACTTGTGCTGATATTGTTAATCGTATTCCTGATGTAATTAATGCGGAAAGTGGATTTGTTCCAACAAGTAGAATGCCCGAACTTAAATATCGAGTTAAAAGTTTAGAAGAATATATTGATTAATAAAAAGAGTGTTAAATTACACTTCTTTTTCAATTATCAAGACATCTTTTATGTGGTCGTATTTTATGATAACATCGATGTCTTCTTTATCTTGTTTGCTATTTTTAAAAAATATTTCAGTTATCTTATCATTAAGAATGATATTAGAATAGGTTAAGACATTATTTTTAAATTTATGACATTGGGCAGTTCCTAAAACAGTTAGATTATTATTAGTTAAATCTATATTTAGTTTATTTTTAACTCTTATAATAAACTCTTCTTTATGTCTTCCAATATTTAAATTATCTAAATATAATTTTCCCGAACAGATTAACCAAAATAATCTATCAATATTAAAAGCACTATCATTTACCAAAGTAGCCATCTCATCTACAGCCTTAAAAACACTGTAATCATCATTATCACATAAAAGAAAGGCTAAAAATATCTCTTTAATATGAACATCTGGTTTAGAATAATCTTTATAACCTAAATCTTTTAAAAAATTACATGCTAAGGCAAAACCTAAACCATATATTTCTTTTTGTAATAAATTAATTAATTCTAATTTATTATCATTATATTTATTAACAAAATTATCAAAGTCATTAATATCATTAAAGGTATTTAAAAATTTAGCTGCAGATATAACCGATTTGGAATATAATCGCCATAAATTGCGTTTACTTTCTATATTTTTTATTGTAAAGTTCTCCCTAAAAACTTGTAAAAGACTTTCTTCATTATAATTATTTAAAATTTTTTCACAATCAAAATTAAATAATAATTTTTGAAATATTTTTATTCTTTCTGGTCTTAAAAATCCAATTACATTATAAGACATTTGCTTATCTTGTAAAGATATTAACAAGGTATATAAAATGTCATTTTTACTTTTAAAATTTTTTTCTATATTAAAGTATTTTTGCAGGTCAATATTTCTAGGACATATTTCTTTTAACATTTTTTTAGCTTCATCATACATTATTTGCATTGTTTGTTTTCTATTTTCTGTTTTCATGAAAGATACTCCTTTATAAAGCTTATTTTTTAGTATTTAGAATTTTAGAACTTATAAATTCATAATTACTAAATACTTCCTTACATTTTTTACATCTATATTCGATATTATAAATATAATATTTTTTAGTTATTGGGACTTTTCTTTCTATTTCATACGTACTTTCACTGGTATATTCCATAATACTATTTCTCATGGAATAGCCACCTCTTGGATAAACAGTTTTGCTTTTTATAGTCATTGGCATATTTTTATATTCAGTTTTGTCGATTGTTCTTAAAAATTCTATTTTACTAGTAATACAATCTTTTTTAATATTTTTGATTTCCGCGCCACAATGAGGACATAGTTTAGCTATCCGATATTTTTTATAAGCAATAAAAATTATAATTATAAAAATAAAGATAAAAGGAGGAAAAAATTCCATTAGTTTGTGTTTATCAAACATTGGCACATCGTATCCAAAGATAAATATAAATAAGGCCAGTATTAGATAAAAACTTCCTACCTTTTTTAAGAATGCTAATCTTTTCCTTTTTTGTTTATTTATATATTCTGTTTGCCTACTATCATTTTCCATATGAACCACCTATAAGAATATTTTATAATATATTTAAGGGAAAATAAATATTAGTTTTATTACGCTTGAGAGTAATAATTATTGAAAAATGGCAATTTTGTCTTGTGCATAGGACAAAATTATCTTTTTTCTTAATTTTGTCTTGTCCATTAGGATTAAATATATTAAAAATTAGTAGTATAATAAATTAAAGAATATTAATTTTGGGAGTACTAAAATGAATGAACAAATAAAAAAAATAAAAAAGATAATCATGGCTAATCAAGATAAAAGAATATTGATTTTAAATTGTTTAACCAGTGTAAACTTAAAAATTCAAAGATTATTGGGCCTTGGCGAGCATTATGAAGAAGTATTAGATAAATTATTAATAGATAAATTTGGTTATATTGATATTCGTTATATACCTAGGGAAGAACAAGAAAAAATAGCAACTGAGGTAGTAATAAATAAGGGGATTCCTTTATTTAGTAAGAAGATAGTAGCTAGTGATATTATTATATTTTTAAATATAAATCCTAAAACTTTACGCATACTTTGTGATAGAGATAATGTTTCATATGAAATGACGTATGAATTACAAAAAAACTTTCAAAAAAAACTAAAACAATTAGATTGTAAAATAATAAATATTAATTTATATCCTTATAATAAAGCCTTAGCAAATGTGGGTAGAAAAGTTTATATCTTAGATAATCAAGAATATGATTTATTAAATAAAAAAGATTTAACTGATTTATCTGATAAAATAGATAAACCTTTTTTAAGATTCCCTTATATTAATCAAATAACTAATTTCGAAGATCTCAAAAGGAAACAAGGTTTTCTCTTAATAATTAAAGAAGATTATTTAAATGTTCATAACTATATAGATATAGATAAAAAATATCGTAAGTTATTTAAGCAATTTAATTTTGTTTATATAATTACTGAAGATGTAAAAAAATTAAATAGGCAACATATTAATTTTAGTAATATATATTTTGCTGAAAAAAACTATTTTGATAATGATATTTTAAATGAAATGTATTATGATTACATTTTAGAAAATAAGGAAATAAAATATAGTAAAAAGAAAATGTTAATAATAAATAAAATGACTGAGTATTTTAAAAATAAATATACTATTAAAACTAAAGAAATAGCCCAATATTTAAATATGTCGGAAAGAAATATAGAAAGATATATGCATGATTATAATAAAATCTATAAAAATATCGGTTATGATTACATAAATAATGAATGGTATATTATCCATTAAAGTAGATAAAAAATCTGCTTTTTTTCATTTATTAAATTTAATAAATTTCTTCTACTTAACGATAATTTAATATTTATAAATTGTCGTTTAGAAAATGATTAAAAATGATATGTTAAAATGATATTGTAAAAAAGAAGGAGGATTTTATGAATTGCTATCAATCGACCAAAGAGGTAAAGAAATTACTGCAAACGGAAGATAATATTATTAAGCAACTTACGAAATTAAAGAAATATTCGGGTAAGAGAGGAGTGCAAGTATTTATAACGAATTTAGTCCGAGCTAATCAAGTTCGAGATGATTATGATTCGAAATATATTTTATATTGTATTGCCAAGTATTTTTATGGGTTATCAGTTAAAACTGTCAAAGAACCAATGCCAATTTTACCATTTATCCCATCTAATGATTTTGATATGTCTTATATTAATAGTCTTTTAGAAGGTCAAGATAATATTGTTAGTCAATGTAAGATATTGAAAGAGCATCGAGATTCGAAAGATGTGCAAAATTATCTAGATATGGTCGAATTTTATTATGATTGTGATGAAACTATGGGAGGAGTTTCCCGGAAATTTCCTAAGTATTGTCTTAATAAATATTATTATGGGAAAAAAGTTAAGAAAGTAGAAATGCCCCATATTAAACTAGAAGCTTATGTTAAACCGAAAAAGGTACCGGAAGATCCATTTGAACCAATGCCCGACTTAAAAGTAGGTGATAAAATTAAAATAACAGGTGGAGTCTTTAAAGATTATGTGTGCAAAATAACTGCGATTAGTGAAGATTATAAATACTTAACAATTGCTTTTTCTTTATATGGAAAGGACGCTTCTTTAGAAATAAAAAATAATCGAAATGAAATTAGGAAGATAGGGGATTAAAATGAATCAACATATCTCGGTTATTTGGAGTAAAAATGCTAAAGAGCGTCTGCCTCTTTTAATAAATATTTTATATGAGTATGGAATTAAACAAAATAAAAGGATTTATTTTCAAGCCTTTGATTTAAACTCCCACCTTTATATTAATCATTTAATTGCCTTAATATCGAAGATTGATTATAAGTTAGTAGAAAGTTATATGTATCCAACGATGACTAAAAGTAATAATTTGCAAAACCAAAAAATTGATGTTGAAAAATTTATGTTAGCTCTAGAAACAATTAGAAAAGCCAAGATAACTATCAGTAATACTAAAATATTAGAGGAAGATTGGTTAAATTATGTTTTTGATTATTCTTTACCTAATTCAGTTATTATAATTGATAATTTTAAAACCTTTATAGATAAAGTAAATATAGATATGAATTTAATAAAAAAACATATCAATAGATATAGTCAAAAATTTAAAGCCGAAATAATTTTATTTATGAATAATAGTGATAAAGAGAAGTATACCTTTAAAAGATGGGTAAATGCGCAAATTAATGAACCATTTATTTTGGAATTTGAAGAACAAAATCATAATATTCTGGATATAAATCGGAAGGAGGATTACTAATGAGCGAAAGAATTGAATTTAAAACTTTTACCAAAATGAGTAAAAATAGTATAGTTGATTTTAAAGAGTTAATAACTTATGCTAAAAATTTAGGCCAAGAAGCTTTAGCTATCACTGATTATAATAGTTGCGAAATTTTTCCGAAAGTAGATAATTATTTAAAAACCAATAATATTCATAATTTTAAAATTATTTATGGTACCGTAGTTAATATGTTAGAAAATGATTTTTTAATTCCGATTACGATTTTAGTTAGAAATCAAAAAGGTTTAAAAAATTTATATAAAATTATTAGTCAAATTAAAACTACTAATTTAGTTAAATATAATAAAGAGGTAATTACGAGAAAAGAATTAGAACATTTAAGTGAGGGTTTACTTTATGGGGTAGATACTAATTTTATGATGAATATTTATGAGGATTTAACTAACGAACAAATAAAAGCCGATTTAATTTGGTATGATTTTGTGGAAGTAAAAAGTTTTAAAAACTCTAAAAAAGATTATTTAACGAAAATTATTAAGTTAGCTAGTGATATACCTAAGATTGTAATTGCTACTGGAGATGTACATTATGTTAAAAATGCGGAAGAAAATGACTATAAAATAATTTTTCCCAATCTTGTTAATTCGGCTGATAAATATTTAAAAAGTACAGCAGAAATGCTTAACGATTTTAATTTTTTAAATAATCAAGAATTAGCTAATAAATTAGTTATTAAAAATCCTCATCTTTTGGCTAGTTTAATCGAAGATATTAAAATATTTGATGATGAAATTTGTTTACCTAAAATAAAAGATAGTCAAAAAATTTTTTTAAATACGGTTTATAAAAAGGCTCATAAATTATATGGAAATAAACTTCATCCTTTAATTGAAAAGCGAATTGAAGAAGAATTATATGGCAAAGATAAAACAAGGGGCATTATTAATAATCATTATGAAGTGATTTATTTAATTTATCAAAAGTTAGTTTTATATTCCCATAAATTAGGTTATGATGTTTGCCCTCGGGGTAGTGTTGCTTCCTCTTTTATTGCTTATCTAATAGGTATTACTAATATAAATCCGTTGCCACCTCATTACTATTGTCCCTTATGTCAAGAAACTATTTTTCTGGATAATGATAGTAAGCAAGTTAAAGAGTGTGATAAGTGTCATACCAAAATGATAATTGAAGGTTTTAATATTCCTTATGAAACATTTTTAGGTTATAATAGTGATAAAATACCCGATATTGATCTAAATTTTGCCGATGTAATCCAAAAAGATATCCATAATTATTTACAAGAAATGTGGGGAGAAGATTATACTTTTAAAGCGGGAACTATCGGGACTTTGTCGATAATGGATGCTCAAGAAATAATTTGGCAAAATTGGGAGACTTCTAATTTAGAATTAGACAAAGGAAAAATGCTTGATTTAGCAATTAAGTTAGAAGGCTTAAAAAGGCGAAATGGTATTCATCCAGGTAGTTTATTTGTAATTCCTAAAGATAAAGAAATATTTGATTTTACCCCGATTATTTATCCTTATAAAGATAAATTTCTTAAAGCTACTCATTTAGATTATCATGATCTTGCTAAAAATATTTATAAATTTGATTTATTAGGTTTTACTATTTTAACTAAACTAAAAGAATTAGAAGATTTAACTAAAGTTAAAATAAAAGATATTCCCTTAAATGATCCTAAAACTTTAGATTTACTAAAAAGTGGTGATACTTATGGTATATTTGAATTTGATAGTGATTATATAAGAAAAATTATTAAAATACTTAAACCTACAACTTTAACCGATTTCATTAAAATATCGAGGATAGTTCATGGCGAAGGAATTTGGAATAATAATGGGGAAAAATTAGTAAAAAATAATGTTTCTTTAACTGATATTATTACTTGTCGTGATGATATAATGACTTATTTAATAAAACATAAACTTGATGATTATACATCTTTTGAAATAATGGAGATAGTGTGTCTTGGAAAAGCCCAAGAAGATAATAAGCAATGGGTTTTGTTAAAGCAAAAAATGATAGATGCTAAAATCGAAGATTGGTTTATAAATAGTTGTCAAAAAATTAAATATTTATTTCCTAAAGCTCATTGTGTAAGTTATACTCTAAAAGCTTATCAACTTTCTTGGTATAAAGTCCATTTTCCAACTATTTTTGCTACGGTGATTAAAGAATAATATTATAATAAAATAAGTGAGGTATGAAATGAAAGTAAGAATTTTAAAAGGAACAAACCAAATTGGGGGCTGTATTACCGAAATTACAAGTGATAAAGGAACGAAAATTATCATTGATTTTGGTGAAGATTTACCCGATGATTTAGAAAAAAATAAAAAAACTAATCCTAATATTGATGGTTTAACGATAGGCAAAAAGAAATATGATGCGGTATTTATTACCCACAGTCATGGCGATCATATTGGTTTAATTAATTATATTTTAGATGATATACCTGTTTATGTTGAAGGACTATCTAAAATAATTTATACTTTATTATCTGTCTTTACATATAAAGATATAAGATTTAAAACGGAAAACATGGAATTTAAAAAGCCCATTATGGTGAATAATGATATGAAAATTACCCCTTATTTAGTTGACCATTCATCATATAATTCAGCCATGATTCTAATTGAAGCAGATGGAAAAAGAATTTTACATACGGGAGATTTTAGAAGTAATGGTCTAAAAGGTCAAGATTTTGCTCCGACCTTAAAAGAAATAGGACATGTAGATATGATCATTACTGAAGGTACTTCTTTAAGTCGAAAAAATATAGATAATGAAACGGAAGAGCAGTTAATGAATAGAGCTCATGAAACATTTTTAAAGTATGATCAAATATTTATTTTACAATCTTCTACTAATATTGATAGATTACAAGGATTTTATGATCTTGCTAAAATTACAGGGAAAACTTTTATTGAAGATATTTTCACGGCCAATTTAACAACTAGTTTAAATGAGGAAAAGATTCCTAGTCCCTTTAATAGAGATGATGTTTATACTTGGGTAATAAGTAAATATCGCCAAAACAAAAGTTTAAAATTTAAAAGAAAGTATGTTTATCCTTTTACCGAACGAATTAAACAAAAATCTTATAAAAATAAACATTATTGTTTAATGGTAAAAGGTTCGATGTTAGAAGCAATAAAAAAATTATATGCTAAAAATTTTATTGATAATGCTTGTCTTATTTATTCCATGTGGGATGGTTATAAAGAAAAAGATGAGATAAAATCTTTTTTAGAAGAAATTAAAAAATATGGAATTAAAGATGTGATTAACTTACATACTTCGGGACATGCTGATCGAAAAACTATCAGTATGTTAAATGAACTAGGAGCTAAGAAAGTAATACCTATACATACGACTAATCCCGAAGAATTAGTAAATATTTTAAATAATGTTGTTTTAGTTGAAGAAAAAGAAGTTATATCTGTGTAAATTGGGGAAATGTTTTTTAATTAATTGTAAAATCACAAAAGGAATGAATAGTATTTTTATACAAATTTGGAGTACAACTCCTAATTTGTATAAAAATGTGTGTGATTTTATTATGAGTATGATATACTATAAGAGGTGAGATACTATGGAATACGTAAATAGAACAATAGAAAAAACTCTAAATAATTATATTGGGAAATATCCAGTAATAATGATTACGGGTCCTAGACAAGTTGGAAAGACAACTTTATTAAATTATTTAAAAAACCAATCAAAAGATAATCTAAATTATGTGACTTTAGATGATGTGATCACTAGAACTCAAGCTAAAGAAGACCCTGAACTCTTTTTAAGAAGCCATGAAACTCCATTAGTAATTGATGAATTTCAATATGCTCCAGAACTTCTTTCTTATATAAAGATTACTGTAGATGAAGCAAGACAAAACGAAATGTTTGGAAGCAAGAAAAAAACAGGTACTCTATATTACTTAACTGGTAGTCAAGTGTTTCAAACAATGAAGAATATAAGTGAGTCCTTGTCTGGTAGAGTAGGAATATTTGATTTGTTTGCATTTTCAGATCGAGAATTAAACAAATTAGAAGAAACAGTATTTATCCCCAAAATAGAAAATATAAGAATGAAAGAAGCATTAAAAAGGCTTTCAACCCCAAAATTATTTGAAAGAATTTTAAAAGGAAGTTACCCTGATGTTCATTACGGAAATAAAATACCCGTAGAAAACTACTATAGTAACTACATAAGAACATATATTGAAAGAGACATAAGAGATTTAATAAATGTAAAAAACGAGAATAAATTTGTTAAGTTTATTTCTTCGATGGCCGCAAGAACTGGACAAGAGTTTAATGCAAGTAGTGTTGGTGTTGAGGTAAGAATTGATGCTAAAACTGCTGACGAGTGGGTATCAATTCTAAAAAATACTGGTATTGTATATTTACTCCAGCCCTATGCAAATAATAATGTATCAAGAGCAGTCAAAAGACAAAAACTATATTTTATGGATACAGGACTAGCATGTTACTTAACGGGATATACCGATGCAACCATATTGGAGAAAAGTGCATATAGTGGAGCAATTTTCGAAACTTATGTGATTAGCGAAATTATAAAATCATATACAAATAATGGAATTGATCCAAGAAAACATTTATATTTCTTTAGAGACAATAATCAAAAAGAAATAGATTTACTAGTATTAGATAATAATATTGTATATCCTGTTGAAATTAAAAAAAGCAGTAATCCAGGACATGAAGCAATAAAGAATTTCAATGTTGTAGATAAATTTGAAATGGAAAAAGGTAATGGAATAGTATTATGTTTATGCAAAGAAATATCAGCAATAGATGAAAATAACTATTTTGTTCCAATCGAGTATATATAAAATTAAAGATGATAATAAAAAAAGGGGCTGTCGCAAAATTAAATAATTTTGCATAAAGCCTCTTTTTAGTATGGATTAATTCCTTTTATTTAAAGGTTAAAACAAAAAAGGACACTGTCCTAAATTAGCTATTTTACTAATTTTGCGACAGCCCCTTGAACTTGTAAATGGTAGAACATCTAAATCATAAAGTAAACCTTCTAAGATATAATATCATTAAAAAATTTAAAACATTATTATATTATAAATAAAGGTTATCTTTAATCTTTTATTCTTCTATATTTTTTTCAAAATAAATACTACAATTATTATTTTCAAACAAACATAATTCTTTTGAAGATATTTCATTACTATCGTATTTGTAAATTTTATTGTTATATTCTTCATTTTCTGATGTAATTGTTATGTAATATACATTATCTTTATTTTCATGAGAATATGTTCCATTGATTTCTTCATTATTATTTTTTATGATAAAAGAATTATCCTCTTTAAACTCGATTGTATAATTTTTATCAGCAGTATTCCATTGACCAACAAATCCGTATGGACTTTCTATTGCAAAAGCAATGAATCCTATTATTCCCAAAATAACAGAAATAATAATTGCTTTCTTCTTTGTTAAATTACATTTTTCATATATTTGGGGAATTAAAATTAATCCTGCAATAAACCAAATTAATCCACCAACGAAAATTGAATTAGTTAGTAAAGATAAACCACATATAAAAAATATTATTGGTGCTATATATGGTTTATATTTAGGGGCAATTTTAAAAGATGATTTTTTGTTTTTTTCAACAGTATTTTTTACTACTTGTTTTATATTAGCTGATGGATGTAAGTAATTTTCGATAACTTCAACATATTCGCTCTTTACATCATCTGGTGCAACTTTTAAAAAGTGCTCATAATACTTATTAATATCATTCTCAAACATAATATTATTATCTTTTATTGTAAAATTTCTTGTTCTACATATTAATAATCCTAACCATCCTTGATAATTATTAGGACATTTTTCACTAAACTCTAAAAATTTTCTTTTGGCTTTTAAAAATTCTTTCATTTCTACTAATTCATTAGCACTATCTATTAAATCTGAATTTGTTTCTATACCTTCAATACTTATTGTACCACTTATTTTTAATTTATAACATGCTATTGCTTCATCAACAATAATATTTTGATGGCAATATTCACATTTTGTTTGTTCATCATCTTTGGATAATTTTAAAGAGGCCCCACAACTAGGACATTTTGCACTTACTAATTTAACCATTTTATCACACTCCAATTTTAAGTTTTATTTTTTTCCTATTATATCATTTTTAAAAAAAAAATGATATAATCTGATTATAGGAGGTAAAGAATATGAATAATATACTAGTAACTACTGGAGATATTAAGGAAGATTATGAAATTGTAGATGCAATTTTTGCATTAGATTCATGTACAGAGGGAGTATTTAAAGGCGCAGACCCTAATAAAGCATTTGATAAAGTTAAAGATGGTTTAAGAAAAAAAGCCAATGAACTTGGCGCACATGCTGTAATTAATTGTGAATTTGAATATCGTGTTGCTGTATCTCAAGGAATTATGAGTTCTAAACAAGTAATTGAAATTTTTGCTTACGGAACTGCCGTTAGATTACATTAATTATATAAAACAATACTAAAAAATTATAAGAAAAAGACACTTTAATTAGTGTCTTCAATCTTTATATACTGCGAATTCTTCTACAAAGTAGAAAATGTTCGTATAATCACTAAATGGCGCGGTAATAGAACAAGGTTCCAAATTTTAATTATCTACCTTTTCTTATTTCCAAGGCATCTTTAACTTTAGAAATTGTTTCAGCATTTGGATGAAGATATTCTGTTATGCTAATGCCATAATTTTGTTTTAATTCTTCTTCATTAATATCTTCTAAAATCCCAATCAAATCAATCAATTGCTCTATATAAGGATTTTCTGTTGTACTATTAGTTGTAGTTTCCCCAAAACTACTATTGATATCATAATTTTTTGATTCAGGATTACTGAACTCTTTAAACTCCATAATTTATCTCCTTAATTTATATCGACAAACCTATTAAGTCTGTTTCAATCTATTGGCAGGGGATGAGAGAATCGAACTCCCAACAGTGGTTTTGGAGACCATTATTATACCATTTAACTAATCCCCTAAAAATTAACTAAAGATATAATATCATAAATTTATTAGTAATGCTAGTGTTTTATTCGCGAAAATATTAATTGGGCATATGATATCTTAGGTGGTTTTATGCTTATTAATTATACGACTAAAGAGTTAGATTTATTAGCAAGAATTATGCGGGCTGAAGCTTTAAACGAAGGTGATATTGGTATGCTTATGGTAGGTAATGTAGTAGTTAATCGGGCAATTGCTAATTGTCTTACTTTTAAAAATGTGCGAAGTATTACCGATGCTATTTATCAAAAAAATCAATTCTCAGGAGTAGATGGTCCCTTATTTCAAGGAGCCGCCACAACTTTAGAAAAAAATTTAGCATCTCGGGCTTTAAGAGGGGAATATTATTATCCCGCCACTCATTCCTTATGGTTTTATGCCCCAGGAAGTAATGCTTCCTGTAAAAGTGTTTGGTATGACCAAAATCTAGCTGGTAGATATAAAAATCATTGTTTTTATCGCCCTGATTCTGGTACTTGTAAAGAATTATATTAATTAATCGTGATTAATCAAAGCCCGAAAAACAGTTACGATGGCAAGGGCCCCGAAAGCAATACCCATTATTAATAGAAAATCATCATCGAAATATCTATTTAAAAAACGATGAAAAGTACTAAAGGTATCTATAAATATATCTTTAGCATCTTTAAAAATTGCTACCCCTTGCCGCCATATAGCATCAAATATATTTAACATTAACATTTTCTAACATCTCCAAGTATATTATAATATGGACTTGCATTTTATTCAATAATTTGTTATTCTAGTAATGCTTATGGCGGAATTGGTGAAGTGGTTAACACGCCGGATTGTGGCTCCGGTATGCGTGGGTTCGATCCCCACATTTCGCCCCATATTGAATTTTACGCGCACTATTGTTGCGAAAGATAAGTAAAAGTTCGTGATACTTGGTATTATGAGCTTTTTTTACTAATATGATAAAATAAGTCTTAGAATACAATCTGCGAATTTACATACTAAGGAAAAAATGATAAACTATTATTAGTTTTAATATTTGAAAGGAAGATAAAATTATTATGTGTACAGCAATAACTTATAATACTAAAAATCATTATTTTGGTAGAAATTTAGATTTAGAATATTCTTATAAAGAAGCGGTGGTAATAACTCCTCGTAATTATTCTTTTAAGTTCAGAAAAAAAGATTCTATTGCTAAGCATTATGCTTTAATTGGTATGGCTTATGTTGTTGATGATTATCCTTTATATTATGATGCTATTAATGAAAAAGGTTTAGGAATGGCCGGTTTAAATTTTCCTAAAAACGCTTGTTATAAAGAAGAACAAACTGATAAAGATAATATTGCTCCCTTTGAATTTATACCTTGGATTTTAAGTCAATGTGCTAATTTAGAGGAAGCAAAAGCTTTATTAAATAAAATCAATATTGCTAAGATAAATTATAGTGAACAATTACCCGCTTCACCTCTACATTGGATAATTAGTGATAAAGAAAGTTCACTTACGGTGGAATGTGTAAAAGATGGTTTAAAAATATATGATAATCCGGTGGGAGTTTTAACCAATAATCCTACTTTTGATATTCAAATGTTTAATTTAAATAACTATATGAGCTTATCAACTGAACCGCCTGTTAATAACTTTTCTAAAAAATTAGATTTTGATATTTATAGTCGTGGCATGGGTGCTTTAGGATTACCGGGTGATTTATCAAGTGCATCGAGGTTTGTTAAAGCAACCTTTACCAAAATGAATTCACTATCTTCGGATTCAGAAATGGCAAGTGTTAGTCAATTTTTCCATATTTTAGGATCAGTAGAACAACAAAGAGGATGTGTTCATATGGGATTAGATAAATATGAAATTACTATCTATAGTTCTTGTTGTAATTTAGACTCAGGTATTTATTATTATAAAACTTATGATAATAGTCAAATAACTAAAGTAGATATGCATAAAGAAGATTTAGACAGTAATAAACTAATATGTTATGATTTAATTGTGGGAGAACATATTTTAAATCAAAATTAAAAAAAGGATGATGAAAAATGTTAGAATTAAAAATAAATGTTATTGGGATGGAATGTGCTGGGTGTGAAAATCGCCTAAAAAATGCCCTTTATAATTTAAAAGAAATAGAAAAAGTAGAAGCAAGTTATAAAACAGGTGAAGTTATAATTAAAACTAAAAGTCCCCTTGATGATGCCTTAAAAAACAAAATAATTACTTCCATCGAAAATCTTGATTTTAAGGTTGTTATGTAAATGAAACAAATAAATTTACGAATTGAAGGAATGACTTGCCAAGCTTGTTCTAATGGTTTAGAAAAATATTTAAATAAACAAAAAAATATTACAGCTAAGGTTAATTTAGTATTAGCTACCGCGACAATTAATTACGATGAAAAGCAAGTTAAACTTAGTGATTTAGAACGCTTTGTCAAAGAAGCTGGTTTTAAAGTTGTAAAAGATGATACTTCTAAATATAATCATCATCTTTCTTTATTTTTAATTATCTTTTTTAGTATTATGGCTTTATTTACGATGTATTTAAGTATGGGTTCTATGTTCAATATTCCTCTTCCTAATATATTAAATAAAATGATTCATCCTGAAATACATGTAATTATTTTACTTATCTTTGCTATTTTAGCTTTAGGATGGGGATTTGATATTATAAAAAGTGGTATAAAAAATCTTTTTCACTTAATGCCTAATATGGATTCTTTAATTGGCATGGGAGTTTTAGTTAATTTTGGTTTTAGTCTTTATCGGGCATTTTTAATTTTTGAAGGGAAAAATTATGTTAATGATCTTTATTTTGATGCAGTTATTATGATTATTTTATTTGTTAAAATAGGGAGATTTATTGATCATAAAAATAAAGATCAAGCTGTCGATGCCATTAAAAATTTAGTGACTTTAACCCCAAAAGAAGCTCTAGTTTTAAAAGATAAACAAGAGATAAAAATTCCTATTAATGAAGTGCAAAAAGGGGATATTTTAATTGCTAAACCAGGAGATAAAATTGCCGTTGATGGGATAGTTACTAAAGGATCTACCCATACCGATGAGTCATTCATAACCGGGGAATCCAAACCTATTAAAAAACAAAAAGGTTCCCTTTGTCTTGCGGGTTCTTTAAATTATGATGGCTATATCGAATATGAAGCTTTGCATATAGGTAAAGATTCTAGTGTTTCTAAGATTGTTGATTTAGTCGTGGCCTCTACTTTAGAAAAACCTAAAATTGCACGTTTAGCTGATAAAATAAGTGGTTATTTTGTTCCTTTTATTTTTCTAGTTGCTCTTTTAGCCTTCATCTTAAATATGCTCATTTCTTCAAATATTTCTGAAAGCATTGAAGCTTTAGTAACTGTCTTAGTTGTTGCTTGTCCTTGTGCTCTTGGTCTTGCAACACCTCTTGCGATGGTAGTTGCTTTAGGTAAGGCGAGTTTGCATGGGTTAGTAATTAAAAATAGTCAAACTCTAGAAGAATTAAATAGAATAGATACCATAATTTTTGATAAAACAGGAACTTTAACAAAAGGAAATTTAGAAATAGTAGATTTTAAAATAAATCCTTCTTATAATGAAAAAGAAACATTTAAAATATTACAATCTTTAGAATCTCATTCCAATCATCCCTTAGCGGT
This sequence comes from uncultured Bacilli bacterium, assembly GCA_947589195.1. Lineage (GTDB taxonomy): Bacteria > Bacillota_I > Bacilli_A > RF39 > UBA660 > MGBC108787. The sequence continues at coordinate 38,823 of CANPZX010000003.1, forward strand.
AAGTATCTGTAAAAATACTTCTAATTATTTAGAAGTAACTAATTTTAAAGAAAACAAAGGATTAGGTATCCAAGGTAAAATTAAAAATACTATGTATTATGCTGGTAACTTAAAATTTTTAAATAAGACCAAAATAATGAATAATTTTCTTTTAGAAGAAAAAAAATATGAAGAAAAAGGGGAAAGTATTATTTATCTTTGGCATGATACGGAATTAATAGCTATTTTTGGCTTAAGAGATGAATTAAAACCAGGTATTGCTAAGACAATCCAAGATTTAAAAAAATTATCTAAAAAAGTAGTAATGTTATCAGGAGATAATGAAATAAGTGCTAAAGTAATAGCTAAAGAAATAGGTATTGATATAGTGTATGCTAATCAATCCTTCCAAGAAAAAGTAGCAATCGTAAAAAAGTTAAATACTAATTCTTCCGTAATTATGGTTGGTGATGGAATTAATGATGCCCCATCCCTTAAAGCGGCAACTATTGGTATAAGTGTCGCCGGGTGTAGTGCGATAAGTAAAGATGCCGCGGATATTATAATGTTAAATCCTGATATGCATAAACTTATTGATTTATTTAAACTAGGTAAAAAAACTATTTTAATTATTAAACAAAATTTATTTTGGGCTTTATTTTATAATAGTTTAATGATTCCCCTTGCTACCAATTTATTTGCTTTAAAATTAAATCCGATGTTTGCTAGTTTTGCGATGGTTATTTCTAGTTTAACCGTTGTTTTAAATAGTCTCCGTTTAAAGAAGAATTAATAATTAAAAATAAATTCTTCTTTTTATATATAAAAGAAAAGAAGTGAAGTAAAATGTTTCAATTAAAATTTACCGCGGATTTTAAAGATACTTATCTTGATATTCCTTATTGGCAAGTTATAGAAGATATTCCTAAAATTATTCAAGATTGGATTAAAGAAGATACCCATGAAATAATTATTCATAACCAAAAAACTCTTAAGTATTATTGTCCAAATTGTTTAAATGAATTAGAAGAAGATAAATCTTGTTCTGTTTGTCATCTTAATTATGCATCTAATACTGATTGTTTAGAAATATATGCTAACGAATTAAAGGATATAGTTTTAAATAAAGCCTATTATGTTTTTGATATAGTTAATAATCATCCTTATTTATATGAAATAAAGGAAAAAATAACCTATAATAACAATTTAACATTAATGCCTTTTAAAATGGCTAAATTAACAATTACTAAAGCTTTTTTAGTGGAAAAAAATGGTCTTAGAGATTTAATAAATCAAGAATTTATTTCTTTTAATTTTTTAGCTAGTTATCATAAAACTTTTAATGAAGAAAGTGATCCCTTTTTAAACAATAATTCAAAAAAAGATTATGAACTTTATGAACAAATAGTTTTAGATGGTAATTATGCTTATGTATACCCATCTAATTTACTAAATTTAAAAAATACTATTTATAAATATAGTAAAATTTGGAATCTTTCCACTATTCAAAAACATAATTATTATACAATTGCTAATTTAACTTTTTATCCTTTATATTATCCCCAATTTGAATACTTAGTTAATTATAAATTAGATAATTTAGCTTTAACTGATCCTTCTTATTTTAATCATGGTACTAATTTTAAAGAAATATTTGGTTTAGAAAAAAGCTTTTTACCTTTTATGGTTAAATGTAATATAGATTTTTGTGAATATCGAATCTTAAAATTAAGTAAAATAAAAGATTATGAAACCTTAAAATTTTTTGCTCAAGTTGATTATTTTTATTCTAAATTAGAAAAATTAGTTATAGATTATAAAGTTAATTTACAAGTTTTAAAAGATTATTTATTTTTACTTGCTAATCCTACCGAATATTTAGCTGAATATTTAGATTATATTGATATGGCTTTAAAATTAAAATTAGATTTAAAAAATAAAAGAATATTATATCCTAAAGATTTAGACTTAGCTCATGGTAATCTTTATAATCAAATTGAGATAATCGAAAATCCCGATATTAATGAAAAAATAGCGCTTCTTTCGGAAGTTTTAAAATTAAATACTTATGAAGATGAAAACTATATTATTTTTCCTGCCTCTTCTTTAGATGATTTAATTTTAGAAAGTAAACAGCAACATAATTGTGTTAGAATGTATGCCCAAAGAATAATTAATCATGAATGTCAAATCTATTTTATGCGAAAAAAGAATAATCCTTTAAAATCCTTGGTAACTATTGAAGTTGCTAACAATAAAATTATTCAAGCTCGAGTTAAATATAATAAACTTCCTGATGATGAAATTAGAAAAATATTAACGAAATGGGAAAAACAATTAGTTCCTTTGATTATACAAAATTAAAAAATTTATCTTTATAATTATTCTAATTTAAAAAAACCATAATTTGGTTTTATTTATCTAAAATATTATAATATTTAATATTTTAGAAAGAAGAAAAATATATGATAAAAGAAATTTATATTAATTTAGATGATTCTGGAAAATTAAGTTCTAAAGAAAATATTGCGGTTTATGGGGGGTTAGTTTTTCTATCAAAAAAAGAAAAGGATAAATTTATTACGCAATATCGAAGTATTATTAATGAGATAAAGTGTCATTATTGTCATAAAAATAAATGTGATAAATTATGTCCTGAGATTAAAAATACTAATATTTTAGCTAAACATAAAAGACGAATTATGAATTATTTAAAAAAATATTATATTGTAGCTTTAGTTATCAAAAACCAGTTAGTTTATAAACATATTCTTTTAAATAAAGCAGCAAAAGGAAGGTTTTTAGATTATTCTCTTCGCCGAATGATAAAAGAAGTTATTAAAAGCCTAATTAATAATGGTCAAATTATAACTAATTCTTCTTTAAAAGTAATTATTAATATTGATGAACAAACAACTAAAAATAATGGATATTATAATTTACATGATGGATTAGTTGAAGAACTTAAATATGGAATTACTAATTTTAATTATGATAGTGTTTTTAAACCAATTATTAATGGAAAATTAGAAATTGTAATTAATTATCAAAATTCTCATTATAGTTATGTAGTTCAAGCCGCGGATTTATTAGCTGGAACGATAAGAAAAATAACATTAAATGATCCGAAAACTTTAGATAATTTAGTTAATTTTAAAATTACTTTACCTTAAAAAGAAAAAAACCACTTAAAGTGGTTTTCCCCAGTTAGGGCGACGTACTTAAATAGTACGCTTAATTTATTTAAATCGTATCCCAACTATCGACCTGACGAGATATTATCTCCGGTAGAAATTATATTACAATAACAAACAAGGAAAGTCAACATCATTAAAAAATATTTCGTAAATAAAATAATCAATGATATAATTACTTATAAGATAAGGGGCTTTAATTATGCGAAAAAAGATTTTTATTATTAGTAGTTTATGCTTAATCACTGTTGCAATTTTTCTTTGGTTTTCTTTTTCCTTTAAAACAAATAATACCGATGAATACTTAGCTTTTGATTCCGAACTTATTTTAGAAAATTATGATATATATAGTTATGGAAATGGTTATTATGTTATTCATAATGGGGAAAAATATGCTTTAATTGATAGTCAAGGTAATGAAAAATTACCATTTAAATATGATTATATTGAAGTATTAGATGATTATATTTTAACTTTAGAAAGTTCTAATAATGATTATACTCTTTATGATTTTAACTTCGATGTTGTTTTCTCAAAGATTCAAATGGGAGAGACCACTACCTGTTTAGATCATAAATATGTTTTCTATCAAAATGACAAAGCCTTTTTAATTGATGATAAAAAAAATCATTTATTAGACAATTATGATGCCATTCATTGTGAAAATGATTTAATTATTGCTAGTCGTGATGATTATAATGATATTTATGATAAAGATTTAAACGAACTATTCACGCAAGCTAAAGTAGGGGAAATAACTGATCAGTATTCTAATATATCAACTTTAACTAATGCTAATTTTCTTTTGTTAAAAGTTCAGGATGGTTATCAAGTTTATGTGATAAAGAGTCATATATTATCTCCAACTTTTTCTTATGTTTCTTTAAATGAAGATTTAATCGCGGGAACTATAAACGATACTATTAAAATATATGATGCTAATTTAAAAGAAATAAATAATTTTAGTAAAACTTATGCAGATTATCAAATTATTAATCAAAATATTTTAGCTATACCTAATAAAAAATGTAATAATAAATATCAAGATTTTTCTTATTATGATTTATATGATCAAAGTAATACTAAATTAACTAATAATGATTGTAATAATGTTTTAATTGATACTGATTATACTGTTGTTAAAGACGAAGCTGATTTATTTACAGTTTATGATGATAAGGGAATTATTTTTACTTACCAAGGAACAAATGGTTCATATCTTTATCCTGTTGCTAATCAAAAATTTCATTATTTAGATGAAGCTAGTAAAGTTCATTTACTTAATATTAATGGGGAAGATTTATATCCTAATTGTCAAGGGCAAATTGATGAATTAGCAGACGATATCTATTTATGTTCTTCTAATACTAATTTATATTATATTTATCAAAATAATAAATTAATGTGGAATCATCCTTATCAAAATATTTCCTATCATAATGGTTTTTATATAGTAGAAAATGGGCAAAATTTATATGGCTTATATGGTAAATTAGGTAATCAAATTCTTGAAGAAAAGTATGATCAAATTACTATTTATAACGATGATTTATTAATTATAAAATTAAATGATCAAACGATTATTCGTCCTCTTAAATTAGTAGATAGAAAAACTTATTTTAATTTTTTAAAAGAAAATCATAATTTAAATATTGAAAAAAAAGAAAATAAAATAGAAGATATTGATACCTTTATTAATGATTATGATTTAACTAAGCAAAAGGATTTGATTTTAAATAATGAAGATTTATTTAAAACTATTCTTTATCATACTGAAAACAATTCACATATGACTAAGCAAGATAAAAAATATTTTTATTCTTTATTTGCTAGTATTGTTGATTATGCCCAATTTAATAAAATTGATAAATTATTAGCTAAATTAGATACGTTAGTTATTAAGACTTTTAAAAATCGCCCTAGTGATATGCGGGATTTTTCGGCGGGAGAATATCATTCTTATGATAATACTATTTATATTTTAGAAACATATTATGATTATGTAATTCGTCATGAATTAATGCATTTTATTTCCTTTTCTCTAAGTGATAATCAAAATATCTATTATACTTGTCAAGATAAAATCTTAGATTATAATGATATGTTCTACTTAAGTATTGAAAAGCAAAATGATTGTACTTCTCACTTTGTTTTGGAAAATACTTTCTTAGAAGAAGCCGGGGCAGAATATTTTACTCATGTTGTTTATCAAAATTTATCTTATGAAGCTTATCCTAAAAGTAATATAGCTTATAATTTACTACAATATATTTTGCAAGATAATTTCTTAGAAATTCAATATTCCAATTCTAAAGAAATTGCTTTAGCTAAGAAGTTAAATGATAAATTAGGTTTAAACGATAATGAAATAACTATATTATTAAATAGTCTCCACAATTTGAATCAAGTTGAACAAGAATTAGTACCTTCTTATGCTGAACAAAATTATAATTTAGCTAAATCTGCTGATGAATTAATAAATCTATACGAACTAACAAAAGGAATTAGTTGGCAAAATAATGATTATGTTGCTTTAGCAATTAAAAGTATTCTAAATAACTTAGATATCGATAGTTTAATAAGTTATTTAAAAAGTAATAACGACGTTAAAATAGATCATTTAAATGATTTTAAAAATATATCTTTAATTGATCCTTTAACTAATATTTTAAAGACTCTTGATTCTTCTTTTGTAAATGTTAATTATTATTTTATGAATGAAGATTTGAATTTTAAAATTCGCTTTAACTTTAATAGTCAGGATAATTTCCTAAAAACAATTGATGTATTTATTAATCCAGAGGGTAATATTATCAATAGTAAAGTTATAGAATGAAAAGAAAAAAAGAGCATAAATAGATAAAAATAGGCAAGTTTTTAATATTTTGCCTATTTTTATGCAATTTTTTGTAGCATTTTAAAAAATTCGTGATATAATGTAGTAGTACTTCGGGAAGTGGCTCAACTTGGTAGAGCACTTGGTTTGGGACCAAGGGGTTGCAGGTTCAAATCCTGTCTTCCCGACCATTTAAGAATTTAAACTCTATTAAGGAGTTTTTTTCATGCTTAAATTTTTTTGTAATTCATCATTAGTTAATAATAAATTATCAATATTTTGTAAAGCAAAAACATTTATAAAAGTTCTTCCTAGATTGGCATTATCATTAATATATTGTAAACGTTTTAAGTCAATAATTATATTACATCTTCAAACATAACAATAAGTTGATAAATTTCTTCATTATTAACTTTAGAAAATATCTTTATTATAAACTTTAAATATTCAATTTCTTTTTTTAATAAAATAATACTATTTTGATTAATAGTTAAATAAACTTGCGTTAAATAACTATTAAAAAGTTCTATTTGACTTTTTTTTAAAAAGATTTTTAACATTTTTTCTAAATCATTCTTTAATATAAATATTTTAAGTTCATCACCACTCAAAATAATTTGTTTGGCGGTTTCTAAATAATTTGTTATTTTTTCTACTTCCATGGCTTTCATCTAGAAAGCTATTTTAAAATAAAATAAAAAACAGTTCAAGTTTAGACTTATACCAAGCCAAATATTAAAAAAGTTCATAATTTATATTAGGAGGTTTTGCAAGTTGAGTCGAATTTTAAAAGATGGGGAGAATCAAATTACTCAAAAATATAAAAAGGATACTCATAAAGCATTAGATATTGTTAAATATAAAAATAGTTTAGGAACCATTATTGCTCATAGTGATGGGGAAGTGGTAATGTATCAAACAGGAAAAAAGAATCAAAAAGGTTCTACTGGAACTCTTTCTTATGGAAATTATGTTAAATTAAGACATTCAAATGGTTATTATACCTTATATGCCCATTTAAGTACGGTATCAGTTAAGAAAGGTGATATTGTTAAAAAAGGTGATGTTTTAGGAAAAATGGGGGATAGTGGTAATGCTTATGGAGCTCATTTACATTTTGAAGTAAGAACTCCCGATAATAAAAGAATAGATCCAACACCATATTTAGATAAAGACTTACCAGATATTAATCCCGATGTAATTACTTATCAAGTTTATGATAATAAAAAGAAGAAATGGTTAAATAATATTAAAGTAAATGAAACAACTGGTATTTTATCTTATGCGGGAAATTTTGGTAATCCGATCGGGGGATTATATATCGATAATTTGACTTATCGTGTTCATGATAAAGTTAAAAATAAATGGTTGCATACTATTGAGGGTCGAAGTAATTATGCGGGGAATTTAGGAAATGCTATCGATGGTGTGCAAATAAAAGGAGCAATATATCGGGTTCATTTGTTAAGTAAAGGTTGGCTTTCCTGGATTAAAAAGTGGGATGAAACTAATCAAGGATATGCGGGTATTTTAGGTAAAACTATAGATGCAATTCAAATTAAAATTGAATAGATATTGCCAAGAAAAGCAATTTATTTTATACTATAAATAACAATAGAAAAGAGGATAAAGAATGAAATTAGAAAAATTTAAGAAAAATAAAAGACTAAGAAATATCCTCCCAACTCTAGGGCTAATTAGTGTTCTGGGGGGGGGGTATTTTAATCTATAGGACATATGCTTTGTACCAGAATGAAAAAGAATATAATGTAATTAAAGGAATAGTTCCTGATTTTGGTTATGATGTAAAATTAGCAATTGAAGTAAATGATGAAAAAGTAAAAGAAATTCCCGCAAGAGGATTATATAAAACAGAAGTACAATGTAATGGAGAAGCAACAGGAGAATGGGATTATAATGCTTGGAATTTAAAAATAAATAATGCAAGTGAAGGAACAAAATGTAATATTACCTTTACTTCGGGATTAAGTGACGCTGAATATCAAGAGTATTTAGAAGCCGGAGTAAATGAACGAAGAAATACTTACCGCGGAAAAGATATAACTTATTTATATGAAAATAAACAGTTATATAGTCAAATCGAAAATTGTAGTTTTGATGATATCTATGTTGGAGATTATATAAAGACAGATAAGGATGGACATAATATTACTTGGTTAATCGCTGATTTAAATAACTATCGATATTCCGGATATACATCATTAACTGAATGTCATGCGACAATAATTCCAGCAGAACCTTTATATGATGCTCAAATGAATACGAGCAATACTACTAATGTAGTTGATACAAATTTAAAATTAACACCATTAGGTTCTAAAGAGGCAAAAAACAGTATCGGAGCTTATATGGGAAGTAAAATGAAACAAGAAACTTTAAAAACTATTTTAGATGATTATATAACACCCGCTTTTGGCAACAATGTAATAACCTATACCAATTTATTAGCAGATCAAATGGATACAAGTCGTTCTAATCAGTTTGGAGTAAGTACGGGAGATTATGGTGGAGCATCATCCGGCTGGGCATGGTATGATAGCCAACTTGACTTAATGAGTGAAGTGAATGTCTTTGGATCAACAATCTGGTCATCAAGCGGATATGATATCGGAATCGATAATCGTCAGTATGCTATATTTGAGCTAAAACCAGAATTTATTAACAGTTATGGGAACAAACGTTTTAACTATTGGTTAAGAGCGGTCGCCAACTCTACGGGCTTTGCTGGTGTCGGCGCCGATGGCGATGCCGGCACGGGCGGTGCATCCGGCTCGCTTGGTGTCCGTCCCCGCTTCCTAATCAAGTAATCCGAGGGTGTAGCCCTTTTATGGGGTGGGACTCTAGTATAACACACCTCAACAATTGGTTAGGACGCGGTATATCATAATAAATTAAAAAGTAAGGTGATGAAGAAAACTTGAGTGTTGTAAAAGGAAAA
>CANPZX010000004.1 GCA_947589195.1 uncultured Bacilli bacterium
AATGCCAGTAGATGTAAGCGAAAATAACAATATGTCATTTAAATAGTTCATCAGTAAAATTGTTCATAAGAGATAAACTTTTTTTAATTTCTTTATAAAATCTTTTAATATTTTTCAATTTGTCATTGTATTTTTTGGCATTTCTGCCGCTTTTTCACAAAGTTCTTAAACCAATATTATTATCTTATGTCACTATAAATTTAAATTTATTTACGATAAACAAATAAAAAAAGTATTACTGATGTAAATTCCAAATGGTTGACATCAATATATACTTCTTTTTTAATAAGCAGATAATTTATTTACTTCTTTTCAATTTTCTCTTTTCCACCCATGTATGGCCTTAGAGCTTTGGGAATTAATATACTCCCGTCTTTTTGATAATTGTTTTCGATCACCGCTATTAGTCCTCTTGGAGAAGCTACAACAGTATTATTTAGAGTTGCTAAAAATTCATTACCTTTTTCAGTTTTCATACGTATACCTAGACGTCTAGCTTGAGCAGTTCCTAAAGTAGAACAAGAACCTACTTCAAAATATTTTTGTTGGCGTGGACTCCAAGCTTCAACATCACAAGATTTAACTTTTAAATCAGCAAGATCGCCACTGCAACACTCTAATGTTCTAACTGGAACATCTAAACTTCTAAAGAATTCTACTGTATAACTCCACATCTTATTATACCAAGCCATCGCTTCTTCTGGTTTACATAAAACAATCATTTCTTGTTTTTCAAATTGATGAACTCTGTAAAGGCCTCTTTCTTCGATACCATGAGAACCAACTTCTTTACGAAAACATGGGGAATAAGATGTCATCGTAATTGGTAAGTCTTCTTCTTTTATAATTTGATTTTTAAATTTACCAATCATAGAATGTTCACTAGTTCCAATTAAATATAAATCTTCCCCTTCAATTTTATACATCATGGCATCCATCTCTTTAAAAGACATAACCCCATTAACGACATCACTACGAATCATAAAAGGAGGAATACAATAAGTAAAACCTTTATTAATCATAAAATCCCTGGCATAAGCAATCATTGCTTCATGCATCCGGGCAATATCTCCGACTAAATAATAAAAACCATTGCCACTAGTTCTTCCGGCACTATCCTTATCTAAACCATTTAATGCCTCACAAATATCAGCATGATGAGGTATTTCATAATCAGGAACGATAGCATCCCCAAATCTTTCTAATTCAACATTTTCTTTATCATCTTTGCCAATAGGAACTGATTCATCAATTATTTGAGGAATCTTTAACATAATTTCTCTTAGTTTTTCGGTAAGTTTTTCTTCTTCTGCACTAATAGTTTCTAATTCTTTATTAATATTGCTTACCCTTTGTTTTTTTTGATTAGCTTCTTCAATCTTTTTATCGCGAAATAACTCTCCTATTTCAGCACTAGTAGTATTTCTTTCTTGTCTTAAGTTATCTCCTTTTTGTTTTAAATTTCTAATCTTAATATCTAACTCTTGAGCTTCGTAAACTAAAGGTATTTTTTCATCTTGAAATTTTTTCTTAATATTTTCGATAACTAATTCTTTATTTTCTCTAATTAATTTAATATCTATCATAACTTAATCACTCGTTTCTTTGCATTATTTAATTCATTTAAAGCCATTTCTAGCCTTGGTAATTCGGGAGTATATTTATGAAGAGCTTTTTCTTTCTTTTCTTTAGGAAGTCTTTCTAACCGATCAGGGCTTAAATTATCCCTCATATCATAGTATTTAATTTTTAGGGCCATAATATTACCACTTTCAATAATATTGGTAATATAACTGTGATAATCAGGATAGATTGTTTTATCATTAATTAAAAGACGAATCGCCGAGATAATGTCTTCTTTAAAACCTAAATAAATCAAATCATTTAACGTAATATGCTCATCTTCTACTACATCATGTAAAAGCCCCACTATCTTTTCTTCATCACTTTCTCCTTGATTACTTACTCTAATAAAATGACCAGCTTCAGCATTACCCGACTTATCTAACTTCTCGGCATAAACTCTCCCAATAATACTTAAAGCTTTTAAAAAATCATCAGGTATTGATTTTACATAAGCAATTTCTTTACTTGAAAAAAAATATGACAATTTCTCAAACATACTACTATTCCCCCGAAAGACAGTCAAATGACTAATCTTTGTAAAATAAGTATAACATAAAAATTTATTAATGCAAGTTGCTTTTTTTTAAAATAAATAGTATACTACCTAACTAACAAAAGGGGTGTTTTAAATGACTAAAGTAGGTTTCATTAAACCAGATAATCAAATTATTTATTTAAAATATAGTGATGTCTTTAATTTTTGTCAAAATATTTGCGAAAATCATCCAAAATTTGCTGACTTTAAATGGCAATATCAAACTTTTTATCCTTATTTTGACTTTGTTTTATTTGAATTACAATATTTATTTATTAATCCTTTATATTATCAAAATACTATTTTAGTTCCCCAAGATAATGAAGCTTATTTAGTACCATTTACTGCCGATTATAATCAGGCTATTAATAGTGATAAGCATTCTTTTCCTTTTTTAACTAAAGTAAATGATGATTGCTTACAAATTAAAAATGAAAGTTGCTTTGCTATTAGAGATTGCATGATTGATACTAATTTAAAAGGAATTATAAGTAAAATTGGTAAATCTCCTTATCGTAGTCATATTGTAACAACTAATACTATTCTTAATCAATTATTACAATTATCTTTAAAAACTAATAAAAATTATTTAAAATGGTTAAAGAAAACAAATAATAAATATGATTCTGTTAATTATTTAATTAATACTATGGGCTTTATTAGAATTTTAAGTCCTGATAGTTATCCTATTATGGAACTTAATTCTTCTTTAATGAATATTAATCAAAAATTATATATCTTTAATTGTCAAAAACTTTTTAATTATCTTATTCAAGATATAAATAATAATTCTTCTAATTTAACTAATGAATATCAAAAGATATTAAAAAAGGATTTAAGATAACTTTCCTAAGTCCTTTTTATTATTCTTTATTATTAAGTCTATTTTCTAAATAATTTAAGAAATCTTCAATACTAACTGTAATAGTTTCTTCTTGTCCTAACAAGCGATAACTAACAGTATTATTATCTACTTCTTTTTGCCCAATTATAACTGATACCGGAATCTTTTTGATAACTGATTCGCGCATACGATAACTTAATTTTTCGTTGCGGTCATCTAAGTTAACCCGATAACCTAAATTTATTAACTTTTCTTTTAAGCTATTAGCATATTCTAAGTGATATTCTAAATTAACCGGAATTATATTTACTTGGACAGGAGATAACCATAATGGTAAAGCCCCTTTAGTTTCTTCTAAATAATAAGCTATAAAACGGTCAATACTACCAAAGATAGCACGATGTAAAACAACTGGGGTTTTCTTAGTCCCATCAGAATCAATATAACTTAAATTAAATTTCATTGGTAAACAGAAATCTAATTGGCAAGTAGATAAGGTATATTCATTACCCACAGCTGGTTTTACTTGAACATCTAATTTTGGTCCATAAAAAGCAGCTTCCCCAATTTTTTCGATATAATCTATTTTTAAATCATCTAATACTTTTCTTAAAGTATTCTCGGCTTTATCCCACATCTCATCATCTGGGTAATATTTAACTTTATCATTTTTATCTCTTAAGGATAATTCAAAATGATAATTAGTTATATGCATTTCTTGATAGACTTCTAGAATTAAATTTACAACACTCGAAAATTCACTTTCTATTTGTTCAGGAGTTACGAATAAATGGGCATCATTTTGACAAAAAGTCCTTACTCTTTCAATCCCTTTTAAAGCTCCACTAGCTTCAAAACGACAATCTCTAGCTATTTCCCCAATTCTAATTGGTAAATCTTTATAAGAATGAATTTTATTAGCATAAATCATCATATGATGCGGACAATTCATGGGTCTTAAGACAAATTCTTCGCCTTCTACTTCCATTTTCGGGAACATATTTTCTTGGTAGTGATCCCAATGGCCACTTGTTTTATAAAGTTCGACATTCCCAAGAGGGGGAGTTAAAACGTGCAGATATCCTAGTTTTCTTTCTTTGCCTTTAATATAATTTTCTAAAGTTTCCCAAATAATATAACCATTAGGTAAATATAAAGGTAATCCTTTACCCACTAAATCATGAGTCATAAAAATATCTAAATCTTTACCGAGTTTCCGATGATCTCTTTCTTTGGCTTCTTCCAGTAATTTTAAATATTCATTTAAATCATTTTCATTTTCCAAACAAATACCATAGATTCTTTGAAGCATTTTATTGTTTTTATCACCTTTCCAATAAGCTCCGCTAAACTTAAGTAATTTAAAATACTTTAATTCTTTAACTGATTCAACATGCGGTCCCCGACAAAGATCCGTAAAATCACCTTGAGTATAACATGATATAACAGTTGTATCTTCATCCATTCTTTCAATTAAATCAATTTTATAAGGATCATCCTTAAACATTTCTAAAGCTTCTTTTTTACTTATTTCATGTCTTACTATTCTTTTACCATCCTTAGCAATTTTCTTCATTTCCTTTTCAATTAAAGGTATATCTTCTTCGCTAATTACTTTATCCCCTAAATCAATATCATAATAGAATCCATCTTCAATAACTGGTCCTACCCAAAATTTAGCTTCGGGATATAAATGTTTTATCGCTTGAGCCATTAAATGGGCACAACTATGATTTAATTTATTTAATTTTTCATCTTCTTTAATATTTATCATTTTTCTTTTTCCTCCTTAATATAAATATCTACTTTTATATCTTTATTTACTAATAATTTGAATTCATCTTTTAAATTAATACTACCAACAATACTGCCATAATGGATAGGAATAGCAATTTTCGGTTTTATATAATTAATATATTCACTAGCTTCTTTAACATCCATTGTATAGGTGCCTCCTATAGGAATAAAACAAATATCGGTTTTAATACTTTTATTTTCTTCTAAACTATCGGTATCACCCATAATATAATATGTGGTATTATCAATATTTAAAAGATAACCAACAAACTTTGCCGTCTTAGGGTGAAAATCTTTATTAATGTTATAAGCAGGAACACAACGAAATTCCAAATCTTTTAAAGAATATTCTTGATTGGGTTCGACTAATAAAACATTAGCAGTTATTTTTTTTACTTCTTTTTCTAATATTTTCGGAGCTATAATCATTGTCTCATCTTTAATTATTTTTTGAATAGATTTTTCATCATAATGATCATAATGATTATGCGTAATAAAAATATAATCAGCATCATGATAATTAGTATCTATTTGAAAAGGATCAAAATAAATATTTTTTTTACCACTTAATTTAATAGATGATTGGGTAAACACTTCAATTTGCATAACATTCCTCTTTCTAAATAAAAAAAGATAATACCTAGGAGTCTTTATTAGACGGTACCATCCTTTATTTAACTTATTTTAGATAACGGTATATCCCGGAGATTATTAATCTCATTCAGAAAGGAGTAATATTAAAAGTATTTATTCATTTCCACCAACCATGAACTCTCTATAAAATTTAAATTTAATATCATGTCTTTCGTCTTCAATTTAAATATATTTTAACACTTAATATTTTATTTTGTAAATATATTTTATACGCGCATTAATTCTTCTTCTTTTTCTTTAATCTTTTCCTCAACTATTTTATTATATTTATTAACCGCTTCTTGAACTTCATCTAATAATTTCTTTTCTTCATCTTCCGGATATTCGGCTTTTTTAATATCATTATTTTCATCTTGTCTAATATTTCTTAAAGCTACTTTTGCTTCTTCGCCAATACTTTTAGCTTGTTTAACATAATCTCTTCTTCTTTCTTCTGTAAGTTCCGGAACTGTTAAAATAATAATTTCCCCATTATTAGTTGGTGTAATCCCAATATTAGCTTCATTAATAGCTCTTTCCATATCTTTTAGAACTCCCCGGTCAAAGGGTTTAATCATTAATTGCCGAGCTTCCGGAACAGTTATGTTAGCTAAACTTTGAATAGGTGTTGGTGCTCCATAATAAGGAACCATAATGCCATTTAACATCGCTGGATTAGCTCTTCCTGCCCGAATATTTAATAATTTATTTTCTAAAGCTACAATTACTTTAGCCATTTTTTCTTCTACACTCATAAATTCTCCTTTAAAACACTATAGTATCATTATAATCTACTAAATTCGATTTGACAATATACTTAATTTCTAATTTACCTAATTCATTTATATATAACATATAATTATCATTATATTTTAAATTATTAATACTTTCATCTACTTTAATAGTATCTAATCCATCCATTGTTTTACTTTGATTATCTTCTAAATGTTTTCGTATTTTAGTAATCACATTATCCATTGTTAAATTAAAAGCTTTTAATAATTCTTCTTGTTTTAATAATTTACCATCTTCTAAAGTAAAAGTATAACTTTGCATATGATTAATTATGGAAAAAGAATCTTCACAAGTATAATCACTATCACTAATAATCAAACTAAGATAATCATTTGTAGTAAAGATTGCATAATCTCTTTGTTTAGTACTTTTTATATTATCTACACAACTATTATCTTCCACCAAAACTTGAGAATCTTTAATTGTTTTAATCTCTTCATTTAACTTTTTTTGTAAGGCATCACTTTCTATAGTTTTAAAATTAAAAGCTATTTCTTTATAAGTTAAACCTAAACTTTTACTTATTACTTCTTCATTTAAAAAATAAATTAAATCTTTATTTTTATCAATTTTTATACTTATTTTTTCTTTATCTATAGATTCATTATTTTCACTTTGTTTTTCTAAAGTCTCTTTTTTAAAAGAATCATGATATAAAGTATACGATCCTCCTAAAACAATTAAAGCAATAATTAAAAAGAATATTCCAAATCCTAAATAGCCATTAGCTTCATCTCTCATTAATCTAATTCTCCTTTATATAACTTAATAGCATTAGTTATTTCTGATTTTAAATAATTTTGTTTATATTCTGTAAAGTAATCCTCGGGATTTACATCTCCCCGAATAGTTTGAATGTCATCATTAAAATAAATAACATTGCCATTTTTTACTATTAAAATAGTAGGAGCATTTAATGAATAATGGTTAGTATCACTTGCTATTAAATAGTTCTTTAACTTAATAACAATACTTTCATATTTATTACTACGGATACTCCGATCTCTTTCAAAATCATAATAATAAATTTTATCTATTTCTTCACTAATAGCAACATCATTTAAATATTCGGCATAATAGTGGCTCCAGATATTATCCGGAAATCCTAAAAATATTACTCCACTGTCCCTATCTAATAATCGTAAGATTTCTTCAGCTTTACAGTATATATATAAATTATCCTTGGAAATATCTTTATATTCATTAGCAAAACGAACATTATCCTTAATATCACTAGCAAAATCTTTGGTACCAAAATAAATAAATAAGCTAAGCATAATGATAAAAATTACTAACTTAATACTATTTATGATCATTTTATTATTTTTAGTTTTAGTTTTGTTTTTTTTCATACTACATCACAAGACAATTATATCATAAAACTAGTTTCTTTTTGAAAATAAAAAGAACACTTGTCAAAAAGTGTCTAATTATTTTTAATTTGATTCATTACTTCACTAGCAAAGTCTTCATTTCTTTTTTCCATACCTTCACCAACTTCATAACGAACCATTAATTTAACTATAGAATCATTATTTTTAGCATAAGTAGCTACACTAATATCACTATCTTTAATAAAAGCTTGTTCATTTAAACAAATTTCTTTATAGAACTTTTTAAGTCTACCTTCCACCATTTTCTCGGCAATCGTAGCATCTTTTCCTTCATTAATACTTTGTTCTTTTAAGATTTCTCTTTCTTTATTTACCACATCTTCTGGAACATCACTAATATTTAAATATTGAGGACGCATGGCAGCAGCTTGCATTGCAATTTCTTTAGCTACTTCCGCATTTTTTCCTTCTAAGACAGTTAAAGCGGCAATCTTACCTCCCATATGTAAGTAAGAACCAAATACTTCATTATCTTCTTTCGTAATTACTTCTACTCTTCTTAAAGAAATTTTTTCCCCAATTTTCGCAGTTTTAGCAACAATTAAATCTTCAATTGTTCCATCACTTAATTTAACCTTTAAAACTTCTTCTAAAGTTTTAGCATCACTATCTAATATGGCATTACCAATAATCGGAAACATACTGGTAAATTCTTCGTTTTTACTAACAAAATCAGTTTCTGAATTAATTTCTAAAATAACAGCTTTATTATCTTTAATATAAATATTAGCTAATCCTTCGGCAGCTATTCTTGATTCTTTTTTCGTGGCTTTAGCAATGCCTTTTTCTCTTAAATAATCGATTGCTTTATCCATATCTCCATTACATTCAGATAAGGCCTTTTTACAATCCATCATTCCCGCGCCACTAATCTCTCTTAAATCTTTAACTAGTTGAGCAGTTATTTCCATATTCTTTCTCTCCTTAATTATTTCAAATTACTTAGTAATTCTTCTTTTTTCATACTTGAATAACCTTTAATACCTTGTTCTTTAGCAATTTTTTTTAGATCCGCTAAAGTCATATCATTATAGTTTACTTCTTCGGTTACAGGTTCTTCTTTTACTTCTTCAGTTTTAGTTGCTTCCGCAAAATTAACGTCTTTAACACCATTTTTTTCATCTTCTGTTACATAGTCAACAATTTCAAGTCCTCTTGATTCACAAATAGCATTATTTAAACCCCCAATTACAACTTTGACAGAACGAACAGCATCATCATTAGCCGGAATACAATAGTCAACATCATCTGGATCACAATTTGTATCAACTATCCCAAATACCGGAATATTTAATTTTCTGGCTTCTCTAATAGCGTTAATTTCTTTTTTGGGATCAACAATTATAATTGCTTGGGGTAATTTGGCCATTTCTCTAATTCCACATAATACTTTATTTAATTTATCATATTCTTTTTTTAAGCCAATTACTTCTTTTTTAGGTAATACTTCAAATACCCCATTTTTTTCCATTTCTTCAATTTCATCAAGTCTTTTAACTCTTTTTCGAATTGTTCTAAAGTTAGTTAAAGTTCCTCCAAGCCATCTTTCATTAACATAATAACTATTACTTCTTAAGGCTTCTTCTTTCATAACTTCACTAGCTTGTTTTTTGGTACCTACAAATAAGAAGGTTCCTCCATTATCGGCGATATCTTTAATTGCAGCATATGCTTCTTCTAATTTTTCTGCTGTCTTAGTTAAATTAATAATATGAATATCATCTCTCGCAGCAAAAATATATTGTTTCATTTTAGGATTCCATCTTTTTGTTTGATGTCCAAAATGAACTCCAGCTTCTAATAAGTAACTCATAGAAACTACGGCCATAATTTACACTCTCCTTCGTTTTAACATCTGCCAAGTTCACCTAAATTTTATCACCTCTTCGGCACTCGATAAAATCTATCCCTTCGCATGTCTATTTGCTTTAATTAAGCCAATTAAAATTCTAACAAAAAAGTCTCTATCTTTCAAGAACTTTTTAGCTATAATATGCCTAATAATTAGTTTTTATTAAAAAAAACATATAGTTTTAGCTATATGCTTATAACGAATTAAGTTTATCGCGAACTTTTTTTGATACTTCACTCATATCCGTAACACTACTAATACTTTGCAATTCCTTCATAATTTGACCCATATCTTTAATACTAGTAGGTTTTACTTTTAAAAAAGCTTCATTAATTTTTAAATCAACTTCTTCGCTCGTTAATTCTTCAGGTAAATAAACTTTTAAACAAGCTATTTCATCTTCTAAGGTTTTAATTTCAGCTAATTTATTAAATTTTTGAAATTCCGAAATTGAATCTTGACGCATTTTAATTTGTTTTTTAACCACCATAATTACTTCATTATCGGTTAAATCACTTTTTTTATTAATTTTTTCTAATTGTAAAGCACTCTTTAACATTCTAAGAACTGATAATTTAAATTTATCTTGTTCTTTCATGGCCTTAATTAAATCATTAGCTATTTTTTCATTCATGTTTATCACCTTAATAATTTCTATTATGTTTCCGGGCATTTTTAATCATTTCTTTTTTAGCTTCTCTTCTTCTAATACCTGGTTTAGCATAATGTTTTCTTTTCTTTAATTCAGAAGGGACGCCACTTTTAGCGAATTTAACTTTGAACTTTCTTAAAGCACCATCAATATTACCATCGCTTACCACAACTTTAGTCATAATATCCCTCCTTTCAAATAGCACTTAAATTATAACACCAAAAATAGGCATAATCAAGAAATTAAATGCGATGATTAATTATAAACTTATCACTTTGATAATCAATAACTAAATGATCATTAAATTTAACTTGATCTTCTAAGATTAAATTGGCTATTAAATTTTCAATATTTCTAGTCACATATCTTTTAATTGGTCTAGCTCCATAACTTTTATCATAACTATTAAGAATAATTGCATCTTTACATCTATCAGTTAAAGTTATTTTAATATTATTAGTAATTAAACGTTTTTCGATTTCCCCAATTATTTTATCTAAAATATCTTTAACTACTTCTTGGGTTAAAGATTTAAAGATTATTATTTCATCAATCCGATTAATAAATTCGGGACGGAAAGTTCTTTTTAAATCGTTCATGACCAATTCTTCACTATTATTTTCTTCATTTAAGATATGTTCACTACCTAGGTTACTGGTCATAATAATAATGGTGTTTTTAAAATCAACCGTTCTTCCTTGACTATCCGTAATTCTACCATCATCTAAGATTTGTAAAAGGATATTGAAAACATCCGGGTGAGCTTTTTCAATTTCATCAAATAAAACGATAGAGTATGGATTTCTTCTAACAGCTTCCGTAAGTTCTCCCCCTTCGTCATAACCAACATATCCGGGAGGAGCTCCAACTAGGCGACTAACATTAAAGGCTTCCATATATTCGGAACAATCAATTCTTACCATATGTCTTTCATCTAAAAATAATTCATAAGCTAAAGATTTAGCTACTTCGGTTTTTCCAACCCCCGTTGGCCCTAAGAAGATAAAAGAACCAATGGGCCGATTCGGATCTTTAATCCCACTTCTAGCCCGAATAATAGCCTCACTTACTAGTTTTATGGCTTCATCTTGGCCTTTAACTCTTTTTTTCAAATTTTCTTCTAAATTAAGTAATTTTTCTTTTTCGCCACTTACGAGTTTTTGAACGGGAATATTCGTCCATTTAGCAATTACCTTGGCAATATCATCTTCACTTACGACATCACTTAATATTTGAGAAGAAACTTGTTCTTTTAATTCATTTAATTCTTTTTCTAATTTAGGAATATCGCCATGTCTTAATTTAGCACTCGTTTCTAGATCGTAATTATTCTCGGCCATAACTAAATCATGCCGCATTTTTTCTAACTCTTCTTTTTTCTTATTTATTGCTTCATTTAGACTTTTTTCTTCTTCCCATTTACCTCTTAAATCATTTTCTTTAGTCTTTAAATCTTCAAGTTTACTATCAATCTCCGTAATTCTATTTTTCGATAATTCATCTTTTTCTTTTTTTAAAGCTTCCCTTTCAATTTCAAGTTGCATAATTTTTCGTTTTAACGTATCTAATTCAACGGGTACCGAATCCATTTGCATCTTAATAGTTGCACAAGCTTCGTCAACTAAATCAATTGCTTTATCAGGTAAAAACCGATCCGTTATATAGCGATCACTTAAGTTAGCCGCGGCCACTAGGGCATTATCTTTAATCGTTACTTTATGAAAAACTTCAAATCTTTCTTTTAATCCTCTTAAAATTGTAATCGTATCATAAACATTAGGTTCTTTAACTAAGACTTTTTGTAATCTTCTTTCTAAAGCCCCATCTTTTTCAATATATTTTCGATATTCATTTAAAGTAGTGGCCCCGATTAATTTAATTTCTCCCCGAGCAAGCATCGGTTTTAACATATTTCCTGCATCCATGGCGCCATTTTCCCCGGCTCCAACAATCATATGGACCTCATCAATAAACATAATGATCTCGCCATCACTATCTTTAATTTCTTTTAAAACCGCCTTTAATCTTTCTTCGAATTCACCCCGGTATTTCGCTCCCGCAACTAAAGATCCTAAATCTAATTCCCAAATCCGTTTATTTTTTAGGCTGCTAGGAACGTCTCCGGCAACAATCCTCTCGGCTAATCCTTCTACAATCGCGGTTTTCCCAACTCCTGGTTCCCCGATTAAAACCGGATTATTTTTAGTCTTTCTTGATAGAATCCGGATAACATCTCTTATTTCTTCATCTCGGCCAATAACTGGATCCAATTTATTATCTTGTACACTTTTAACAATATCTCGGCCATATTTTTCTAAAACATTTTGTAAGTTATCACTTTCATTATACATAAAAAACTTCCCCTTTCATAAATGTATTATAGAGCAATGATTAGCACTTGTCAATATAGAGTGCTAACATTTATTCAAAAGAAAAAACTTTAAAATAAGTCATTATAAATACTAATATAATTATTAACTTCAATAATTTCTAAATCTTTTAAAATTTCTTCATCGATTCTTTTTAAATCCGCATGATTGTCTTCTGGAATATAAACTTTAGTTATATGTTTATTATAACAACCAATTAATTTTTCTTTTATTCCTTCAACTCTTTTTATTTCCCCAGTTAAAGTTATTTCTCCAGTCATTGCAATATTTTTACTTATTTCTTTATTTAAAATTAAACTTAATAAAGATGTAGTAATAGCAACACCCGCACTTGGACCATCTTTTTTAGAACTAGCTTCTAAAAAATGAATATGTAAGTCATGATTTTTATAATAATCTTTTTCTAATTTTACTTTAAATAATTTTAAATTATTTTTTAAATAACTTATTACTACTAAAATACTTTCTTGCATCGTTTTTTCTACATTACCCGTTATATTTAGTTTACCATTTCCTTCATAAACAATACTTTCTATTTGACCTACTATTCCTTCCATATTACTTATTCCTAAATAATTTACAACACCTGGATAATTATTAATATTAAATTGATAATCAACATATTTTTTAGGGCCTAATAAATTGGTAATTAATGAAATATCTAAAGTACTTTTTTTTAAATTATTTAAAACTAGTAATTTCCGAATAATCGTGGTTAAAACTCTTTCTAAATCCCTTACTCCGGCTTCACTCGTATATCCTTCAATAATATCTTTTAATAAACAGTCCGAAAACTTAATGGTTTTATTCGTTAATTTATGTTCTTTTAATATTCTAGGTAATAAATAATCACTAGCTATCTTTACTTTCTCTTCCGTGGTATAACTATATAAATTAATTATTTCTAATCGATCTCTAAGTTCATATGGTATTCCTTCTAAATTATTGGCAGTTAAAATAAAGAAAACTTGGGATAAATCAAAAGGTTCTCCAATATAATTATCAATAAAATTACTATTTTGCGATTTATCTAAAATATCTAATAGAGTACTAGCGGGATCTCCATGATAATCTCTTACCATTTTATCGATTTCATCAATTAAAATAACCGGATTTTTAACATTTGTTCTTCTTAATGCTTCCATTATTTTCCCCGGTAAAGCTCCCAAATAGGAACGCTTATGGCCATTTAAAAGGGCACTATCACTTAAACCTCCTACATTAATTTTGTAAAAGTTTCTAGCTAAACAATCAGCAATTGTTTGAGCAAAAGTTGTCTTTCCTACCCCCGCTGGTCCTAGTAAACAAATAATCGGGGCATCAATATTTTCATTTCTTTTTTTAGCCACTAAATATTCAATAATTTTATCTTTGGCTTCATTTAGCCCAAAATGAGTCATATCTAATTTTTCGCGAATATTTTTTAAATCAATAACATCGGTTTTAATATTATTCCAAGGTAGATCTAAAATCCAATCTAAATAATTTCTAATTCCTCCAATTTCTAAAGAAGCTTCCGGTAAATAAGATAATTTATCTATTTCTGCTTTAATATTTTCTTTGGTTTTTAAATTAGGAATATCTAAACTTTCTAATTTAGTTAAATAATTATTTATCTCTTTTTCTTTTAAGTCATTTGTTCCTAACTCTTTTTCTATTTCTTTAATCTTTTCTTTTAAAATATATTCTCTTTGCCCATTTTCTAAAGCTATTTCTAACTTTTCATCAATTTGTTTAGTTATTTTAATTGCTTCAATTTCAACATTTAAATTTTCTAATAATTTCGAAGCTCTAATTAAAGGATTAATTTCTAAAACATAAAATAACCGTTCCTCAAAAGACATTTTTAAAAAAGAAGCAATAATATCGGTTAATTTACTTAAATCTTTAACATCTTTGATAACACTTAAAATATTATTAGAAACTAATGAAGTATTTTTAACATACTTTTTTAAGAAACTAACTAATTTTTTTTGATAAGCTAAACTTTTTATTTCATCAATTTCGGGAACATCTAATTTAGTATAATTACCCATTAAAATATCTTGATCTTTATTATCATTTTTAAATTCAATTAAGGCAATTCTTACTAATCCTCGTAATATTACTCGATAATTTCCATTAGGTAAAACTAAAAAACTTTTAATTTTAACTAAAACTCCCACTTTAGTTAAATCTTCAATTTCAGGAGTTTCTTCTTTTTGATTTTCGGGATTAATAACAATTAATTCTTTTTTATATTTATCCAAACTTAAATCAACTAAATGTTTAGTTATATTATTATTTAATTCTATTTTAACTTCTTGATTAGGAAGTACTAATAAACCTTTAAGTAGCATTACTGGTAAAGTAGTTTTCATAATTATCAGCACTCCTCTAACTAACGCTTTTCTATTATACATTTTAAAAAAATTAAAGTAAACTTCTTGGCATTAATTTTACATAAAAATTGTTACAGTTCAGTCAAGGGATAGATGTTACTATTCACAGCCACGTCAAAAGAAGTGAGTTAATCACTATCTTTTTTTCTTCAACTTTAGGTAAAATATCAGATAAAGTATAAGGTTCATTATTCATTAAACGAATGCAAGCATCAATTATGTTTATACCATTTTTTTTGCAAGTTTCAATGTAACTTCTTATATTAGCATAGTATTTTACATAATTTATATTTTGAAACTGACCACTTATTTTTAGTTTGGATTTTATTGGTCTTATATTCCTTTCTGAATTATTATTTGTATAATATTAACTTTCACATTATACAAATAATGCAGCAGAAGTTGCTCAAAGAGGAGCTAAGATAAAGCAAAAGATAGGAAAATTTAGAAGTATAGATGGAGCAGAGACTTATTCAATCATAAAAAGTTGTATACTAACTTATAAAAAGAATCAAATAAATGTATTTGACTCTTTAGTATCTGCATTTAATAATCAAGTTGTTATAATATGAAAAAAAGTAAGCGTGCCTTACTTATTTTCTAGTGCTCTTGACTGAACTGTAACCATAATTTCTAATTTTATTGAAACATTGACTGATCAAATACATAGTTTGTGATATAATAAATAATTAAAAGGAGGATTCATATGGAATACAATGTTTATTGCGATGAAAGCTGCCATCTAATAAGTAATGATAGCAAATATATGTTAATTGGAGCAGTTTATTGTCCAAAGAATAAAATAAAAAAAGTAAATGAATATATAGAACATTTAAAAGAAAATTATAACATTTCTAATAAAATAGAATTAAAATGGAATAAAATTGATAAAAAAACCGAAAAATTATATTTAGATATTATTAATTATTTCTTTAATAATGATGACTTAAAATTTAGAGTTATTGTTATTGATAAAACAAAATTAAACCATGAAAAATATAATCAAACAGAAAATGAATTTTATCACAAGGCATATTATGAAATGTTAAAGTACATTATTATTCCAGGTAATTCATATAATATCTATCCTGATATAAAAGATACTAATTCATATTATTATCATCAAGTAATGCTTGATTATTTGAGAATTAAAATGCAAGATACCAATAAAAAGACAATTAGGAAAGTACAACCAATAAGGTCTTATGAAGCTCCTATATTACAAATTAATGATATTTTAATTGGAGCATTATCATACCATTACAGAAATTTAACTAAAAATAGTGTAAAATTAAACATTGTATCTGAAATCAGAAAGTTATATCAAAATGATTTGAATGAAACATCATATTGTAGTAATACCAAATTTAATATATTTATTTGGAGATCAAGAGATGATATCGATTGAAAACAAATGTGGATTAAATGGTCCACTACCTGAAACTACTACAGATGATGAATTATATGATTATTTTATAAAAAAAATATATTATGGTGATTTAAAAATAAATGGAATGAAAATCAAAGTATTTACCACACCATTTGAAGATAACAGAATGCAAGGATTTTTTCATCTGACTACTAAAACCAAAAAAAATTTTGGAATAAAAATCAGGATGAAAGAACCTCGTGCATATTTTATAAACTACATTGCTCCAATGATAAAAAATTATTTAAATTGTCCTACTTGTGATGATTTAGAATGTAGTAAAATAAAAATATGGACTGCTCCATATAAAACACTAAAAGAACAAAATTATTATATAGTGATACTTTATATAGTTATATTATAATTCTTGAAAAAAATAAAAATGATATGTATATAATCAGTTCTTATTTAATTGATGAACCAGGATATTTGCAAAACGTATTAAAAGAATATAATAAATATAAAAAAGTCTCTTAAACAAAAATAAGAGGCTTTTTATTTTAGTATAAACGGATAACGCAACTAATAAAAGTTGCGTCTCCAGGACTCATATAACCCTTGGTCATTGAGTAATTAAATTGTAGCACAAATTATATTTAAAGTCAATCCATGGACATTTTTGTACTACAATATATAGTATTTCCAATAATAATAATTTATTCACAATAACAATTGAATACAAGTAAAATTTAACTAATTTATAATATAGTTTTACTTTGTTTTAAATAGTTTTTTAATATTACCATCATAATCGCAAGTTTTAGATGAGAATCACTATGTTGATGATAATAATAAAGGAATAGCACAAGTTTTAAGAAAAGGAAGGGTTATTACACCAAGTTATGTAGTAACAGAAGAAAGTCTTACTTAAGTAAAAACTAAAAAGGAAGTTACTAATAATACTAGTTTAGTAAAAAGATTAACATTTAAATCATCAAATTATACTCAAAAATAATTACAATGTATTTACTAGAAGAATATGTGATATATTGTATATAGTGATTAGTTGTTTATCAACTAATTCCTAGTTTCGGATATACTATTTGTCCGTACCAAAATGGACTTATGTCAAGTATTTAGACACATTTTTATGGACAAATCATATTTAAAATTTATTTAATTTTTCTAATGACAAATTTGTACTTGGACTTCCTACAGGCTTTCCTTTTTTATTTTCTGTTTTTTGTCGTGTATTTGTTATAACTTTTTTATAACCATTGGTACTTGATGGTTTAGAAGAATTTGAACTATCTTTTTTGTTATTTGCTTTTAATCTTAAAATTTCTGCTTTTAATTCTTCTACTAATTCTTTAAATTCTTCTAAAGATTTTGTTAGTGTTTTAACTGTTTCAACAAGAGATTTAATTTGTTTTTGATCTTCTTGTCTTGCTTTTTTTTCTAGTTCGTATTTTGCTAGTAATTGTTCATAATCATTATATAATCCTTTTGAATAATTACTAGCCATACACGATTCTCCTTTGCTATTTTAATTATAGCAATAATTCATTTAATTTTGTTAAAAATTTTCCATTTATCTTATAAAAATTACCAAAATTTTTAATTTTTTCTTTTATAGTCACAAAACTGTAACTAAAAATACTTGCATTTAAAAAAATTAGGCATATTATTAATTTGAGATGATTTTATGAGTCAAGTTATATTAAATTTAATTGATAAATTAAAAAATAAAGAATATTTAAATGAATTATATCTAACACTTATTAATAATCATTTAATTTATTTTGATATATTTATTACCAGTGATTTAATTTTTCAAGATAGTAAGTTAGTAATTACCGCGAAAGATTTTGAAGGAGTAATAGTTTTTAATTATTATAACAAAGAAAATATGGATAATTATAAATATCAAGAGTTCTTAAAAAGAATTAATATTAGTCATAAAATATATGAAAACAATAATTTAAGTTTAAAAAAATACTAATTTATAATAAATTAGTATTTTCAACTTTATTTAATTTTAGGTTCAAAATCGGTTAAAATTTTAACTAAACAAGCTTTACCCTTTTTAATTACAAAAGCATAATCATCACTTATATCATTTTTAGCATCTTCATTTCGTTCGCGAACCTTTAACGTAAATTGATCATTTAATCCATTACCTAAATAGATTCCATAATTAGGATTAACAAAATCTTTATACCATGCTTCCATTTCTAATTTTTTAATTTTATCAATAGAATCTACTAATACTAAACTAGAAATTTCTGAATCTTTAGCCATATTAATAATTTCTTTAAATTTATCTTTATCTTCCATAGTTAATTTATTAATAATTGTTGTCGGTTCCAAGAAAAATAAGATATTTTTCTTACCATTACTTGCACCTTTATTTTTTAAATAATTATAAATATTTTCTAACTCTAAAGATATATTATCATTAATATAATGGTAATAGACTTTATATTTTTCATTTATGGCAAAATTACCTAGATTAATTACAAAAATATTATATTTATTCATAACTAATAATTGATTTAATAAAGGATTTACTAAATTACTTAAACTATCTACTTCTAAACCAGTTATAATAGTTATAAATTCTTGTTGGAAATCATATTTAACTATTTCTAATTCATTTTTACTTATTCCAATAATTACCTGATCATCTTTATTAAATTCTTCTTTAATATCATTATAACTTACAATATTAGGAAGAGTTGGAATATTTTTAGCTTTATCATGAACATTATTATTATAAATTGAACATTTTTCTTTAATAAAAGCTGGGATATTATCTTCACAAACCAAAGCTGTTTGAAATTCATAAATATCTTCTTGTTTAATAATTCCGCGGCCAAAGATTTTTGAAGGATAAGTTCCATGAACATTACCTAAAATAGTAACAAAGTCATCTTCATTATTTTGCCCTAAAGCATAAACTAAAGAGAAATTTTGTTTTAATTTAAAACGCATTCCGTTAGGAGTATTACAAGTAACCATAAAATATATACCATACTTATTACAATCTCTAGTTAATCCTATTAAAATATCATCATATTCCGGATAAGTTTCTTGATAAGACTCATAATTATTAATAACAATGACAATATTAGGTACCGATCCACCACTATTTTGACAATAATTTAAATATTCACCATTATATTCAGCAAATAAATTTTTTCTTTCTTCGATGATTTTATTAAGCATTTGATAAAGATTTTTAATTTTTTCTTGTTCATCACTACTTAAAATCGATCCTATTAAATTACAATTATTAAACATCTTTAAAGCTCCTGAACCAAAATCAATTATATAGACATTTAATTCACTGGGGAAATAATTTAACATACAAGAGTATATAAAAGTAGTTATAAAATTTTCTTTCCCACTTCCCGTTGCTCCATAAATAATTGCATTTCCTTCTTTAGATAAAGGAATAGTTAATAATCTTTGTTCTTGTTTTTCTGGAACATCCATTTCTCCGATAATAGGATTTAAAACAAATTTTTCTTTTTGATAATTATATTTTATTTTTAAGTCTTCAACTCTAATAAAAGCGGGAATTTTTTCTAACCATAATGGTTTACAATTAATATTTTCATTTTTAGCAATGATAGCTAAATATTTAACTAAATTAATTAATTCTTCGCCCTTATCTTCCGTAGTAACTTCTTTTTCTTTAGTATCCATGGCTTTAACAACATAACCAATATTATTAATAACTTCCATTGTTGTATCAATATTCTTTTTTACTTTTTCATGAGGATAATATTTACCTCCGGCCCAAGCCGCTTGTCCTAAAGTAAAAACTTCATTAAAACCAACTTGAAAATAAAATCTTCCGGTTTGTTTTAAATAAGCCGCATCAGGGCATTTAATAACTTCGTTAGAATCAGCTTTTTCTTGAACTCGCATACATACTCTAAAACGGGTATTACTCCAAATTTGCGGATCGACTACACCACTTGGTTTTTGGGTAGCTAAAATTAAATGCACGCCTAAGCTTCTTCCAATTCGGGCTGTACTAATAAGTTGCTCCATAAATTCTGGTTGTTGATTTTTAAGCTCCGCAAATTCATCACTTATAATAAATAAGTGGGATACAGGTTCATTTACGATACCATCACGATACATTTTTTGATATTTATAAATATCGATGGTACTTTCATTATTTTGTTCTCTCGCCTTATTAAATAAAGCTTGTCTTCTTTTTAATTCAGATTCAATAGAAGCTAAGCTTCTTTTTATTTCATTAGCATCTAAATTCGTAATAGTTCCAACTAAATGCGGCAGTTTTAAACCAATATTTTTATTTTCAAAAGCTCCGGCTAGACCTCCTCCTTTATAATCAATTAAAATAAATTGTACTTCATAAGGATGATAATTAATCGCCATTGATAAAATATAACTAATTATAAATTCTGACTTACCACTTCCGGTCATCCCGGCAATTAACCCATGAGGACCATGATATTTTTCATGTAAATCAATAGCAATTTTTTCGCCGTTTTTCCCCACTCCTACCGGAGTTGCTAAATTAAGCATGGGATTAGAATTTTCCCATCTATTTAACGCATTTAATTGTTCAATCATACCAACATCAAACATTTCTAAAAAACCCAGTTTATTAGGTAATTGTCCTTCGTCATTACTATCTATTTCAATAGGAATATTGGCTAGTTTATTAACACAAGCTTCAATATCTAATTCTGTTAAAAAATCCGGGGTAAATTTAAGAGGGGTTTTATAATTTAAATTATTATTAACTTCTCCTGCTTCATTAGTTATTTTAATAAATGACTGACATTGATCAGGTAAATTAGTTATTTTATTATCTAAAATAACTAAATTAAAACCATAATAATTTTTATTATCAATTATTTTATCAAAAAATTCAAAATCTCTTATTTTTTTAAAACAATCAGTTATTATTAAATATATTTTATCAAAAACATCAATAGAATTATTTTTCATATTTTCCATGCGACTATTGATAATTCGATCTAAATAATAACATATTTCTTTATATTCATCATTATTTGTAGCAAAAAAGCGTAATTCCCGATCATCGGTAAATAAATGAGGTAAATCTTTAAATACTTTCCATTGATAGCTATTTTCATTATCAGTTAATATTATAATTTTTAAATTATCATAACTATGAAAAGCAATAATTTGTAAAAGTATACGCCTCATAAATTCCCCATTTACTTGTTCATCACCAATTATTCCTGAAATATAATTAGTAATTAAAGAATATTCTATAGGAACATCAGTAAGCATTTTAGGCTCACTTCCCAATTTAGATACCATATCTTTTAAATTATCTTCCACCATCGAAAAATGATCTTCGGGATATTTAATATCAATAGCCATAGGACAAGTACCTACTCCTAAACTTACTTTTAAATAATCTTCATCATTAGGTCTTCTTTGCCAAAGAGTCGTATATTTTTTTAAAATAGTTTCTTCTACTGTTTTTAAATCCGGATAATTATTTTTTAAAATAGCTATTTGATCATTTTTGGCTTTAACAATATTAGCTCTTTTTTCTTCAATATAAGCACTATATTTTTTTTGTCTTTTTCTTTCATCTCTTCTTTGATTTTTCTTTTCAATCATTTTACTAAATAAAGGCCAGACAAAAACACTCGCAATCATGGCTCCACTTATAATTAAAGAAGGCATCGCACTTTTCCAAGTTGCTTCACCATTAGAAATATTACTTATAGTCCCTAAAGCCGTGACAACTGAAGTCATTGACATCGTAATCATGGGTCCAATGGTAAGTAAAAGACTACTATTAGGATTTTCAACTTTAGCAGGCGGAGCATCTACTTTTAATTCTAAAGGCTCAATTTTCGAAATAAAACGGGGCATCTTATGAAAATATTCATTTTCATCATATAAAGGATACTCAACTTCTTCTTTAGCTTCCACAAATTCATTAAGTAAAGGACCCGCAATAGTTGTTGGTAATAAATTAACCCCAACATTAGAAACGGCATCTCGGGCAATTGCTAAATAAATAGCTTGCTCTTGTTTCATATTAACTGATATATAAAGCAAAATACGTAAACCATAAATAAATAAAACATCGCCATTTTTTATTTCTTTTTTTCCTATAAATTGCACATCATTAAGATAAATATTATATTTAGAATTATTATAAACATAAATTTTATTATTTTCATAAGTCATTTTAAGAGCATCTTTTTCTAAAATATTATAGACAATCGTTGCTTTAGGATTAGAACCAATAATTAGTGATTTAGTTATAGCTTCAGTAGCATCATAATAACTATAATTTATTTCATTAGGATAACAATAAATTAAAATATCTTCATTTTCTAATTCATTATGAATTTTATAAAATAAATAATTTTCTAAATAAACATAAGGAATAGCTACATCTTTTTCCATTAAATAAACTTCATTATTACTATTAATTTTCCATTTATTATTATCCGCAACAATACTAATTAAATTTCTAGCAATACCATTAGAATCTGTATCATCAATCCAATACGTTCCTTCAATATTATCTGGTAGAGACATTTTTCTTATTTTTTTCGGTTTTATTATGGCTACTTTCATCAACTATTACTCCTATTCTATAAACTATGACTTTGCGTTAAATCATCATATCTTCCTTGAATATCTTTTTGATTAAATAAAATTAAATCATCACTTGCAGTACCTATTTCTTTCCCAGCATAATCAACTTTATATTTGCCAAGAGCTAGATAATCAACATGTTCTACTCTTACTAAATTAAACATTCCTTTAAGAATTACGATATCACCAACATTAAGTTTTTCTAAAAAAGCAATGTCTTGATTTTTTTTAATAAATTCCTTATATGGTAATTCTTTTCCATCTTCTGTAATAAAATTGACATCATTAATACTAAAATCAATATTATTAATACCATTGGGGTTATTCATAACAAATCCTCTTTTCTATATTATATTTTTAAGGAAAAACTATCTTTTCAAAAAAATTAAAGCCTAAATATTTACTTATTTGATCTTTAAGGTAAATACTTGTTCCCGTATTGGGATATTTAATAATGAAATTAATTATAGCATCAGGTATTCCATAACTTTGTAAGAATTCCACACCAATTACTGCTTGAGGACTAATTTTTCCTTCATTTATTTTACTACGCAATTCTATTGAACCACGACGTTCTTGCATTTGATAAGATGCTTTTACTAAAGAATTAGCTTCACTATTAATTAAATATTGGGTATCAAGATTATTTGGGAATCTTACGCGATCGATGGCATCAGCATCTTTTAAGTAAGAGGCTAACTCTCCTAACTTAACAATATCTTGTCTATTAATATTGTTATTAGAGCAAATTTTATCTAAAGCATCAGGAGTAAAGTTTGGTTCATGAAGTTCAATTATGGCGGCAATTTTATTAATATCATCTTGACTATATTTGGTTCTATCAACTGAATTTTTCATAATTTCTGAACCTTTTAAAGCATGATTTTGACCATTTCTACCTGCATCATGATATTTACTAGCTTCAATTAATAAATCCATTTCTTTATCCGTCAAATTTGCTTTCTTACCTAAAAACATGGAATAAAATAAAACTCGTTCAGCATGATCTCTATTATGTTCCGGAACATCAAAATCATATAAATGCTTACTATGCATATCTAAAATTTCTTGTTCAAAACGATCTTCTAAATTATTTTCTTTTAAAGTTGCCATTATATCTTTTAAATCGTATTGTTTGATATTTTTCATTTTAGCTTTCCCAACCTTTTGATAATATTTAGCATTTAAGTTAGTATCTTTTAAATTATCTAAACCATATTCTTTAATTATGCTTTTAGGAATACTTTGGGTACTAGAATTATTAGGATCAACTAATTTAGCTTTTATAACAATTTGTTCTATTTCATCGCCATTAGGTTTTTTCACTTTTCTTACTTCCGGAAGAGATGTTATCTCAAAGCAAGAGTCAGTATCTAATAAAAGTTCTTGTTGCCCATATTTATGGATTCCCGTATTTTTTTCAATATAAGCCGCTTTAGTTCCTTTAGGCAATTCAATTTCTAAAAGATAGTTATTTTCGGAGGTGATTCCTTTAGGAAATATTGAACAACTAGAAAAAGCTTTATCATTAAAACGGGAACCAATAGCTAAAGAATTTAATTTTTCACCATCAAAGAATAAATCAGATACTCCTCGATAGACAACCAAATCATTTTCTAAAGCAGGAGAACTATTAATAATATTTTTCATTGTATTAACAAAATAATCAACTTTAGTTAAAGGTTCAACTATATCAAAATAATTTTCTAAATCTTTATAATTAAAATAACCAGCTTGAGCCAAATCAAATTTATTATTTCCTACCCTTTTTAAAGACTTATTTAATGCCTTATTAATTTGATTAATATCTGTAAAATCATATTTGTGACCTCTAAATGTGGTAATTGCTTGTCTTAAATAGGAACAAATTGCTGGGCCACTTTGATATGTATAATCTTCTATCGCCATATTTTCAACCGCACTAAGTTTTGGAAGATTTTGACTATTTTTAATTAAGGCATTTAATATTTTTTTATCATCTTTATTTAGATAAGGTTTAATATCCTTAATAAATTTTTCGGAATCAATTTCATTAACGCTGTAAACATTCCAATTACTTTCCCATTTTTTAATAATGGAACTGACTTTCAGATCGTCTTGATAGATTGATTTTAATTTATCTAACCTCGAATATAAAAATTGTTTAGGATCATTAAAATATATTGCAACATCATTCATATTAGTAAGAACTTTTGAACTTTTTATTTCGGAAATATAAGCGTTTGTTTTATTGAAAGTTTTATTATTAACTATATCACTTAATATACTTTTAATTTTACCAATTTGGGCATTAGTATTTTTTAAAGTCTTAAAATTTTGCCCATTTTTGATTATTTCTTCATATAACGAAGTAATATCACCATCACTATTAACAGCTTTAATATCTTGCATCGTATTATCTATTTTATTATCAGCAATTTTAGTCACTAAACTATTAAAGCCATTACTTACTTTAGCATTTACATTTTCTACGTTAGCTTTAATATAAGTATCATATAATTTTTTTAAACCTTTAACTGTAAAATCTAACTCAGTATTAAAAGTATTAACCATATGTTTTAAATTATTTCCAATCCGATTAAACTTATCTATAGGAATATCAATATGATAATTATCATATTCAGTCTTAGATATTTCTTTATATAAAAGCTTACCATTTTCTTCCTTTAATCCATAATAAGCTAACTGAGCTTTTTTAGGGTCGAAATGATAATCTCCATAATAACTTAAAGCGTCATCAAAATATGGTCGACAATTAAAATCAATTAAATCTTTTTCATCAACATTAATTTTTATTCCCAGCATTTTTTCTTTTAAAGAAGCACTATTTAAATTACTTATTACTTGTTCATAGGAAGGATTTCCTCCAAAAAAGTAGCTTTTCTTATTTTTTAAAGAATATGAAGAACTTAAACTAGAAGATTTAATATAATTACTTTCTAAAATTTTTTGCGCACTATCCAAATCCGTAAAATGAACTATTCCTTCTTTTAAGACTTTTTCTTTTAGTTCAGCATTTTTTAAAGCATTTACTTCTAATAAATCACATTTACTTAAATTTTCCATAGCCCCGATTAAAGGCGACATTACTACCGTTTTTATCGCTTTTAAAGGCTTAAATTTTTTATTAAAGGCATCTTTAATTTTAGTAGTAGTACTTTCTGTAATCTTATCAATTGCTTCATTTATTCTAGTAACATTTTCAAGTTCACTTCCATAAGCCGTAGATTTTAACATACTAACTACTTCTTTATTAGCTAAAATATCTAAAGCCTCTTCATATGAAACTACATTACCATCTTCTAATGAAAAATTAGCATTTTTATCAAATTTACGTAAATCATCAATAGTAAATTCATTTAAATTATAAATATCTTCCCCAATTTGCGAATCAACATCATCCATAATTTTTTCGCTTGCACTATCAACTACTGTTTCTTCGGCATCAGATATAACATCATTAATTATATTATCTTTTCCAATTTTTCTATCAATAGTGGCAAAATCATATACTTGGCCATCACTAGTTTGAAAAGTTATTTTATCATGATTATTTATTTGATCTAATAAATAATCAGGAATATCGGAAAGTTTATCAATATTTATCGTATAATCTAAACCATTATTTGTTGCATTATTAGCTAAAAGTATTTGCTTATCTATATCAACTAATTTAGAATATTCTTGCCGATATTTTTTTAAATCAAAACCTTCGCCTACCGCTGACATTAATAAACCAACTGAAGCATTAGTTAAAACTCCCATCCAGCCCCCATTATCCTCAAATACTTCTTTATAATTATTTATTATTTCTTTAATACCACTATTTTTATTAAATTCATGATATTCTCCTACTTCATCCATATAACCATCAGCATATATTGTTTGAATAGCTGGTTGAACAAATCCTTCTATACCACTATCAACTGTATCTAAGGCTACTTTAGCTAAACTATTTAAGGCCTTTTGTTTTAAATTTGGCATTAAATCAGTAGCTTTAGTTAAAATATTTCCCGTATTTTTAGGTAAAAATGCGGATATATTATTTATTTTCATTCCTAAATAATATTGAAGTGATTCCCAAGAGCCAGTAGCAAGTCCAGCAACTATTCCTTCATTATAAGTGGCATTACTATTCCAAGCTTGTTCTGAACCTCGACCAACACCCGCAGTTCCGGATAAAGCTATACTACTAGCTGTCATTACATTAGAAGCCCCTACAGCACCAGTTACCCCGGCAGCCCCACATGTTAATATACTTAACCCAATTATTGCTCCATTATAGCCAATACCATTACCTATATTTCTTACTTGATCAAAGAAATAACTATTTTTCATTCCTTGACCAATTTTAGTTTCTTCATATAATTTATCAAAGGCACTTGTAACATATTCTTTACTTACAAAAGCTTTAGTCTTCTCTTTAATTTTTTCATTTTCTTTTAAAATATCTTCTTCTGTTGCTCCTTGATAATTTTTATCAATAGCTTGATATAAACTAACAGCTTTACCTAAAACCACATTGGTCCCAACAGCTAAATAAGAACCAACTGTAGCTCCTGCATCAATTATTGCTTCTCCAAATTGGCCAATTCCTTCTACGATAGATGCCACACCTGTCCCAACTGTTGCTAAACATCTTTTAAAACAATCTAATACTCCACTACCGGCATTATTTGCTTCTTTAATAGCTGGGGTTACTACTCTATTTAAAGCTTTAACTTTCATATTGTTTACATTATAATTATTATTTAAAAAAGCACTATCTACATACTTAGAATAATTTTTAGGATAATACTCACCAATATTTATTTCTAAAGGATTAGAAGTCGTTTTAGGGTTAATTTTTTGAAATTTGTCTTTCAAAGTATTTACAAAACTATATTTACTTAATAATGATTGTAAATCCTTAGTTAATGGGGTATTAGTTACCTCACTTAAAGCTTGCGAATTTTCTTTTGGGCTATAAATATTCTTAAAATTATTAAATACTTTCGCATTTACTTCTTGTGAACCAAATGTTTGTTGGTAATATTTTGGTGTTGGATTAACCTTTTTAGTATCACTTACTTTCGAATTAATTTCTTTTTCAATTCGAAAATCAACACTTTTATAATCTTCTTTTTTATAGGTACCTTTAACCATTTGATTTACTATTTCTTGTATTACCTCATAATTAAAACCGGCTTGAGTTAAATTATTTTTTCTCTCTTCTCCACTTCCCCATGAGCCTCTTATAACATCATTAGCTAAATCTTCAGCAGTTATTATTTTCGCAATTTCTGTAGCACTAGGAATAATTAATTTTTGACCAATAGCAATTAAATTAGGGTCTTCTAAATGATTATATCTAGCTAATATTTCGGGTATAACATTATTTTTTTGGGCTATATTCCATAAATTATCACCGGCTTTGGTGGTATAGGTTTTAGGGGGAGTAATACTACTATCCGCATTAAAGGAAATGTATTCTTCCGAGTTTACAGGTTTAAAAAAGTTTAAGGAAACTTTAAAAGTATCTAATGATGGTAAACTATAACATTTATTTCTTAAAGAACTTTCCGTAATTCTATTTGCTCCATTACTACTTAACGCTTCTTCTAAACCTTGGGCATTATTTAAATAAGCTTCAAAATTATTATTAATATTATTATATTTATTTTTTATGCTTTCATATTTATTTTGCAGGTTATTTTTCATATTATTAACAATTCCTGCTTGACAATGAGATATATACCCATTTAAAAAAGTGCCATATATATTTGAGTTAAATTTATTTTCTTCATCTCTTAAACTATTC
The DNA here is from genome assembly GCA_947589195.1 of uncultured Bacilli bacterium. Lineage (GTDB taxonomy): Bacteria > Bacillota_I > Bacilli_A > RF39 > UBA660 > MGBC108787. The sequence continues at coordinate 28,708 of CANPZX010000004.1, forward strand.
TTATAATTGCTTAAAATATCAATGTTTATTAAACTCATATATAGCACCTTCTATTTTTATTTTTTAGTATTTATTAATTCTTGTAATTTCTTTTTAAACTCTACTTCCTCTTGATCTTTTAATCCTATATGATATATCTTATCTATTTGATTATGATCAAATAAAAGGGTTTGATTAGAAGAAATTAAACCTTCGGGATATAAACATCCAGAATAGTCATAAATCTTCTCTTCATTTTCTATTGCTTTACAGCAAAAGCCAATTATCATGGCTCTTTTAGTTCCCCCTTTTAATAAAACTACTGTACCTATTGGTAAATATTTTTCATACTTCATATCTTTTTCTCCTCTTTTTATAAAGCCCTATTTATACTTTGTTCTAAGGCTTCCATTCTTTCTTTATTGTTTTTTATTTGAGTATTTTTACTATCTATTTGTTGTTTTACTTTTGTATCCATCACCGTTCTTTTATCTTGTAACCATTTACCTTCTTCATTTTCATACCAAAAATCTTCTTCATAATAAAGTTTATTTTCTAAATTTTGACATTCTTGTTTTAAGCTATTAACTTGGGATTCCAATCCTTGATATTCTATTATTTTATTAGCTATATTTATATATTGATCTAATAATCTTTCTAATTCATCATAATCGTTATCTATTAAGTTATTAAGAGAGCGAATAACATTATCCCGAACATTTCCCAGCCAAACATTATTATTTTGCAAACTATTTTTAATTTGCTGACTATTGGAGTAATTTAAAGTGTTTTTACAAGCATTTAGGGAATTAAGTAAACTCACTCCATTTATATTATTATATGCCATCTATAACCATCCTTTAGTAGCTTGAGAAATAATTGTTTGTTCTAAATTTTGATATTTATTAATAACACTATTTAAATAAATTATAATATTTTTCATTGCTTCTTCGGTATCAGAAAAGTTATTTACTACTAACTTTAAATTATTAACATAATAATCTTTAGCTATTCCTTCCCATATACTATCATTTTTAAGATTATTATAAATATTTGTTATTTTATCAAAGGCATCAATCATATCATTAAATATTAATTGCATTTCATCTTTGCAATCTAAAACTTCATTTTTTTTAAAATTCATAAGCTCACCTTCTTTATAAATAACTTGTTTTACTTTCAAATATTTCTTCTAATAATTCATAACATTCTGGAACTTTTGTTAAATACTTACCATACTCATTAATAATTTGGGATAACTTTTCTAATTCTTTTAAGTTTTGTTCTTGCATAGTAAGAGTAAATTTTTGAGCATCAATTCCTGTCCAATATAAAGACATATTATTTATAACATTATATAATTTTTTAATATCATTATTTAATAAGTCTGCTTGATTTACTAAATCATTGCCTAATTGTTTTAACTCATTAGTCTCGGCTTTAATAGTCATATCTCACCTCTTCTTTAAAATAAGAGTAATAATAAGTTATTGCTCCTATTTTAAAGAGCTCTAAAATTAGCTCTTATTTTCCTTGAACAGTTGCATCAACATTTTTATAAGTTTCAACAACAGACATTAAATATCTATAGCAATCATTTATCGCATTTGAAAATTCGGGAAACTTAGCACTTAATGTGTCAAATTCGTTTTTAGTTTCAGATGCTGCTGTACCACTCCAAACATCATCTGTTCCGACTTTATTAAATAAAGTTTTAATTTCATCTAATAAGCTTTCCATTGATGTTGAAGCGCCATTTAATTGGGTAGCTAAAGTTTCTACTTGACTATAAGATAATTTTGAAAAATCCATTAATTTTACCTCCTTTAAATTAACATTTAATTAATTGCATTAGCATTTTCTTCCGCGGCTTTTTGATAAGCTTGGCCTACTTTTACTAAAAATTCTCCAATTTCGTTAATGGTATCACATAATTTTTGCATTGATTGAGCTTGTTCTTCGACTGCATTAGCATATTTAGAAGCATCTTGACCTTCCCAAGCTGCTTTTAAATCTTGATTAGTTGTTTTAATTTGATTAAGTAAACTTTGAAATTCGCTTCCTTTAGTTTGAACTTGATTACCAACACTAATTGTTTCATCGTAATTAATTTTTAAATCCATTATTGCGCACCTCCTTTACATTACCATTATTTTGGACCCGTTTTTTATTCCTGAATCTTTGACATACACATTGCAATCAATTTCTTTTCCGGTGTCACGATTAACCAATAAAACTTCCTTACTTTGTTTAGAAAAAGTATTAGGACTTAATTCTTGAATTATTTTAATTAAATTTTCTTTAATTGTTCCCATTTTTTTGTTATTAGGCAAGTATATATTAAATTCAAGTTCTATTGCTGGTACTAAAACCGTAATTAAAAATTTATGCATTCTGACCATCCTTATTATGTATATCATAATATTACTATAACCCCCCCCCCCAACCTTTTGTCAAGGGGTTTTACATAAAAAAAGAATTAGAATTTTCCTAATTCTCACTTCCTATATTTATAACTATACTTTATTCTAAAATAGCTTTTATTCTTCTTATCCCGGCACTACTAGCTTCTTCTTTGATAATTTTGAAATGACCTAATTCTTTAGTATTTTTAACATGAGGTCCCCCACACAATTCTTTTGAAACATCCCCAATTTTATAGACACTTACAATATCAGGATATTTTTCAATAAACATACATTCAGCTCCTGATTTTAAGGCTTCTTCTTTAGGCATTTCTAAGCGTTCAACTCCAATTTCTTCATTAATCCAGCTATTAACTAAGGCTTCCACTTTTTCTTTTTCTTCTTCACTTAATTTGTGGTCACAGTTAAAATCAAAACGCATGCGCTCAATGGTGATATTACTACCTCGTTGATGAATATCTTTACTAATTACTTCTTTTAAGGCGGCATTTAAAAGATGAGTCGCGGTATGATATTTGGTTTCAATTTCGCTATTACCCGCTAAACCACCTTTAAATTTTTCCCCAGAGGAATTTCTAGATAATTCTTGATGAGCTTTAAATCTTTCTTTAAAACCTTCCTCATCAACTTTTAAATGATGTTCTTTAGCTAATTCTATTGTAAGTTCTAAAGGAAAGCCATAGGTATCATATAATTTAAAAGCAGTTTGAGCATCGATATCATGACTAGCGACTTTTTCAAATTCTTTTAAGCCTTTTTCTAAAGTTTTATTAAATTTAATTTTTTCATTTTTTAAAACTTCTAAAACTACTTCTTCGTTTTGTTTAAGTTCGGGATAATAATCTTGATATTTAGCAATTATCTTCCGGGCAATTTGTTCTTCAAAGTTGCTATTTAAATCAATATTTAAGGCCTTAGCATGCCGAATAGCTCTTCTTATTAATCTTCTTAAAATATAACCTTGGTCGGTATTACTTGGTTTAATACCAGAGGGATCAGCACTAATAAATACTGCAGTTCTAATGTGGTCGGCAATAATTCTAATACTTTTTTCATTCCCAGCATAAGATACATGAGCTAAACTAGCAATTAAATCAATTACATCTTTCCAGATACTAGATAAATAATTATCATTTACCCCTTCTAAAATGGCGGTCGTACGTTCAACACCCATTCCCGTATCGACATTTTTCTTCGGTAATTCCCGAATAGTTCCATCGGTATCTTTATAAAATTCCATGAAGACATTATTCCAGATTTCTACCCAACGTTCATCTTCGGGATCAAAAGTCTTGGGTATTTCATCATTACTTCGAAAATAAAATATCTCCGTATCAGCTCCACATGGGCCTGTTTCTCCCGCAATCCAAAAATTATCTTCCACAGTTTTAGCAATATGATCTTTTAAGATGCCTAATTCTAACCATTTATTATAACTTACTTCATCAAAAGGAATACTTTCATTCCCGGCAAAGATCGTAATCCCTAATCTTTCGACCGGAATATGTAAAACTTGCGTTAAAAATTCAAAAGACCAACTAATGCTTTCATCTTTAAAATAATCACCTAAACTCCAATTGCCTAACATTTCAAAAAAGGTATGATGGGTGGTATCCCCGATTGAATCCAAATCATTTGTTCTTAAACATTTTTGATAATCACAAAGTCTCGTACCATAAGGATGACTTTCGCCCATTAAATAAGGAATTAAAGGTTGCATTCCCGCGGTATTAAATAAAACAGAAGGGTCATTTTCGGGAACTATCGGGGCACTTGGGATTTGCTTATGTCCTTTACTTTTAAAAAAGTCAATATATAAATCTTTTAAATTCATTTTATTACTTCTCCTATTCTTTTTGCATAATATTCTAAAGTTTGGAAATCTTGATTGCTAATAATATAATCAAAATCTTCTTCATTTTCTAATTCTTTTTCCGTAATATGATTTTGTTCTTCAATAGTTAAAGAAGAACTTCTTGGATTAACTACTTTAATTTTTAAAATATCGGGATATTTAATTTCTAAATCCGTAATTTCTCTTTTTAACCGCACATCACTAATTATTACTATATCAAAGTATTGTTCATATACTTTTAAATCTTCTAACATTCTTCTTGTGAAAACGTGTTCATCTAAACTTCTTAAAAAAGAACCGGTATCTTGTAAAAACTTTCGAGGTTTAGGTTCTTCTCCTTGATAATTTAAGATTTCTTTAGCATATCCTTTTAAATATTTACTATATTCCGTTCGTAAAGTTTTTTTACCAAGCCGGTTAAATTCGGAAACTAGTAAATCTCCTAAAGTAGTTTTCCCGGAACCAGCTTTCCCGGCAATCAAAATTATTTGCATACCTTCACCTTTATTTTTGTAAAATGGGATATTTATTTTGTAAAAATTGCCATATTACTTTTAATAAAGCAATACAAGGTGTTGCAAAAATCATCCCAATTATCCCAAAGAAGTTATTGAAAATTAATAAACCAACTAAAATTGTAACCGGATGAAGTTTCATGGTTTTACTCATTACAATTGGTTGTAAGATAAAGTTTTCAATACATTGAACAACTACACAAATAATTAAAGTCATTACCCCAATAAATGTACTTTGACTAAAACCAATGATAACCGCAACGGCTCCACCAATATAAGGACCGACATACGGAATTAAATCAGTAATACCACAGAATAAACCAAATAGAATCGGCGCTTGTAGACCAACTATTGCAAAGAATAAGGAATCACAAACAAAGACCATTGTCGCCACTAGTAAAGTGCCATTAACACTTTTTCTTACTTCGCCCCCAATATTATCTAATAATACTTTAGCTTCAAATTGATTTTTCTTCGGTAATAAATGTAAAAAATGACTACTTATTTTATCAAAATCAAATAACATATAAAGACCGACAAATAAGCCCATGACAATTGTTACTAAACTAGAGAAGAAAGAGCCTAAAATATTTAATAAAGTCGCAGGGAAAGTGGTTGTAAAATCGGATAATTTAGTTTCTAAAGTTTGCATGATATTTGCTTCAATTGTTGATATATCTAAACCTTCAATTTTACTCATATTATCAAAAAATCCCATTAAATAAGCTTTTACTTCATTAAAGATACTTGGTAAATTTCCTAAAAGTTCATTAACTTGCACAAAGATTGTCGGAATTAAAACTTTTAAAAGAATAAGTAAAATAATTATAAAAGCTAAATAAATAAGTAAAGAACCCGCAATTTTGGGAATACCTTTAGTTTCTAATTTTTTAACTAAAGGATTTAATAGCCAAGCAATCACAAAGCCAATAAAGATGGGTGATAAAACTTTTAAAACTTGTAATAAGAAACTTAATATACCCCATTCTTTAATTAAAATAGATACAATAAAGATAATCCCAATAATCATCACAAAATATAAAACATTTAATATTTTATGAGATAAACTAACTACTTCGTTAATTTTTCCAATATCTAATTTGTCTTTTTTCATTAATTTAACACTCCTTCTTTAACTACTATGCCATCTAAACTAAAACTTTTCGCCTCAGTTATTTTGACATTGATTATTTTACCGATTAAGTCCTCATCAAACCCTGTAATATTTACTAATTTCATCGTATCAGTATAACCATATAATTTCGTTTGATCTTTTTCATTTACGCCTAAAACTAAAACGGGTACTTCTTTATTTAACCATTTTTGGTTATTTTCTAAAGAATAACTATTTACGAGTTCATTTAATCGTTGTAACCTTTTGTTTTTTTCTTCGATTGGTATTTTATCTTCCATTTTAGCCGCGGGAGTACCAACTCTTGGACTATAAATAAAGGTAAAAGCGGAATCAAATTTACATTTATTAACGACATCTAAAGTGTCTTGGAAATCACTTTCACTTTCATTTGGAAAACCAACTATGATATCGGTAGTAATACTTACATTTTTAACTTTTTCTTTAATTTTATTAAATAAAGCGATATATTCTTCTTTGGTATATCGTCTTCCCATCAGTTTTAAGATGCGATTTGACCCACTTTGTAATGGTAGATGAACATATGGCATAATATTATCATATTTAGCGATTACCTCAATCATTTCTGCGGTAAAATCCCAAGGATGACTAGTAACAAATCTAATCCGGGGAATATTCGTTTTAGCTGTTTCTTCTAAAAGAGTTTTAAAATCAACTTTCTCTTCTAAGTCTTTTCCATAAGCATTTACGTTTTGGCCAAGTAAAGTTATTTCTTGATAACCAGCTTCTTTTAATTCTTGGACTTCTTTTAAAATACTTTCTAACTTCCGACTTCGTTGTTTTCCTCTAGTATAAGGAACAATACAATAAGTACAAAATTTATCACAACCATACATAATATTAACCCAAGCACTTATTTTAGAATCTCGACTATATTTAATATTTTCATAAATATTGCCTTCAATACTATATACTTCAACTATTTGACTTTTCTTTTTTTCTAATATTAACTTGGGTAATTCATGAATATTATGGGTGCCAAAAACGATATCGACATAAGGATGATTATTTAAAATTTCTTTAACTACAGTTTCTTCTTGACTCATACATCCCCCGATGGCAATGATTAAATCGGGTTTTTCATTTTTTAAGTGTTTACATCTTCCTAAATAACCAAAGACTTTATCATGGGCATTTTCTCTTATCGCACAAGTATTTAATACGACTATATCACTATCTATTAATTCTTTAGTTTCCGTATAACCAAGTAATTCTAAATATTTTCGAATTTCTTCTGAATCATGTTCATTCATTTGACAACCATAAGTTCTTAAAAAATATTTTTTCCCGGCAAAAACTTTGGGAAGATGATAATCAACTTGATATTCGTTTACTTTATTATTAGTTCTTTTCCGGGCTTCATTTAAGTTAGGTAAATTCATAAAAGTCATCCTTTCTTTTAATGTATTATACCATATAATTAATCTTTAAGGCATAATTTATAAGTACTATCCATAAATTCTTTTAAATATTTATTAGTAAATTGTTGACCTTTAATTTCTTCCTTCATCATTTCTTGATACATTAAAGAAGCATTTTGATAATTAAAACGTAAATAAAATTCAGCAAGTTTTAATTCTTCAGCATATTCTGGATTAATAAAATATTCTAAATCTAAATCCTTTAATTCTTCTAAGATATAATGAAAATTATCTAAAGCATCTAAAGACATATTTTCTTCTAATGTTCCTTCTTCTAAACCTGCCATTTTACTGATAGTATTAAAATTAATTGCTTTATTTTGATAATAATATTTTTCTACTTCATAGAGAGAATATAATAAATTATATTTTAATTTTTTAGCCATGGCTAAATTACTTTTTAAATATTTTTTTAAAATTTTAATTAAATTTAAACTTTCTTTAATATTATATAACAAAATTTCAATAAAAAAGGAAATATTTTCTTGATTATGAATAGCTTTTTGATATTCTTGATAATACAAACTATTACCTAAATGCGAATAAACTCGAAAATAAGGAGGAAATTCGTTATGAAATAAAATTAAACCTATAACACTTAAATCATCATTATTCTTTTCCAAATATTCTAAATATTCTATTATTTTGGAAAAATCAACTTGTTCATAATGTTTTCTTTCAATATCTTGTAATAAATACAAAGCTTCATCTATTCTAAGCGAATTTATTCCTAATAAATCGAAATGTAATTTTTCTAAATATAATTTTTTTATTTCTTCAGCTAAAGTAAATGCTCTTTTTAAAAATTCATCCATTTTTTATTTCCTTCTTTTTATAAATATTCATTAATAATATACCAAGTAAACATCCTAAAGTATCAATAAATATATCTATTACATTACCATTACGCATTATAACAAATGTTTGATGAAATTCATCCATCCCCGCCACTATTATTCCAAAAATTAAACTATAAATTATAATTTTAATCTTATCTTTTTGATAATCTTTAATATTTAAACAAATTAAAATACCCAAAATAGCATATTCTAAAAAATGAGCAAATTTGCGAATAACTATATTCATGTCTAAAATAAAATTAGTAAAATTAACTGCAAAAATATTCTCTATAATATTTAAAATTCCCTTAGATAATTCTCCACTACTACTACCATCTTGACTAGAAAATGTAAATATTACCATAATCCATAATAATACTAATAATATTTTTCCTATTCTTTTTAACATTAAAATTTCCCCTTTTCTATATCTATTGCTAATTTTTTAACTTTATCATAATGCCTAATTGTTTTAGGTAAATTCATTGTTTCTTTGATAAAAGATATTTTAGTTAAAAGTTGTTGATCAAAACTATTAGGCTCTTTAAAACTTAAAAATTTATATATCTCATCTAACTCTTCTGGTTTTAAAAAATAACAACTTGATTCAAATTCATCTATTAAATTAGTTAATTCTAAATCACTTATATCTTCGGGATATAATTTTTGCATTTTATTATAATTTTCAAAAATATTTATCATTGCTTTATTTTTAGTAATAATTCTAGTTTCTTCTAAATTAGTATTATACATAAAAATTAAGTTTTTAAGATCCCATTCCGGATTTATAGTATCAAAAGTATTATTAATTAAACAAGATTCTAAATAAGCATAATGATAAACTAAACTATGAATTGTTAAAGCATAATAATGAGGATAATAATTATTTTTTAAATGATCCATTTGTAAAGCTAAATGATTTTTAGCTTTTAAAATTTCAAAAATAAAATCAATTTTATTTAAATAATCTTCATTCATATTTAAAGTATTTTTAATATAATATAAACTACTAAATTTATTAAATAATCTAGCTTTAGGATTAAAATCCCCGATTATAACTTGTAAAGAATCATCTTCTAAATAATTAATTATTTCATCAATATTCATATTATAATAAATTTCATTTATTAATTTTTCTTCATAATGAATAGCTAATTTTAAATCTTTTACTAAATTAGCATAATTTTCTTTATAATTAGCTAAATTTTGATAAATTGTCGCAATTGAGGAAGTAATACTTAGTAATTTATCAAATAAAGCTATTTCTTGCTTGGCCATATAATCCCCCTTTGCCAAAGCCTATTATAACACGTTTTTTAATAAAACAAAGTTTTTTTCGGAAAGTTTTATTATAAATGTGATATGATTAATTAGGTGATAATCTTGAAATTATTAATTAATAAGCAATATTTAGAAATCAAAGAAGCTTTAACTTATAAAGAGCGATTAATTGGTTTAATAGGGAAAACCAATATTAATTATGGCATGTATTTTCCTAAATGTAATTCCATCCATACTTTTTTTATGAAAGAAGCAATTGACGTGATTGGGTTAAATGAAAACCAGGAAATTATTTTTTTAGAACCCAATTTAAAACCTAATAAATTAGTTTTTATTCATCATTCCTTAAAAAAAACTAGTATTTTAGAATTACCCAATAATACTAGTCAATCTTTAAAATTAGGTGATAAGTTATTCTTGGAATTCGAAGATATAATCTAATATTTTAACTTCATCTCCATATTTTGCTCCTAGTTTTAAAAGTTCCGCATCAACACCCATCCCTTTTAATTTCCTTGCAAACCTTCTTACGCCTTCATCTTCATTAAATCTCGTCATTTTAAATAACTCTTCAATTTCTTTACCTTTAATAACCCATATACCATCTTCATTAGTTATGGTATAAGGTTTTTCTTTTTGAAATTTATAAACCACATAATCGTTATATTCTTCTTCATTATATAAAGAATCTTTAGGTAAGTCTTCTAAAGTATTAGCTAATTTACTAATTAATTCGGGAATACCTTGAAAATTTAGAGCACTTACTTCAATTATTTCTAAATTAGGATAAGTTTTTTTAAATTTCTTTAAGTTTTCTTGGGCATTTTCTAAATCCATTTTATTAGCTATGACAATTTCTTTTTTCTTTTTTAATTTATCATCAAAACTTTCTAATTCATGGCGAATTATTTGGTAATCGTTTATGGGATCTCTTCCTTCAAAAGCTCCCATATCAATGACATGCGCTAAAATTTTGGTTCGGGATGCATGTTTTAAAAATTTGATTCCTAAACCTACTCCTTCATGGGCATTTAAAATTAAACCCGGTAAATCCGCGATCGTAAAACTTTGACCATTTTTTAATTTAACAACTCCTAAATTAGGACTTAAGGTTGTAAAGTGATATGGAGCAATTTTCGGTTTAGCTGCACTTATTAAACTTAATATGGTACTTTTTCCAACACTTGGAAAACCGATTAATCCCACATCCGCGATTACTTTTAGTTCACATCTAATGTATACTTCTTCCCCCGGTTGACCTAGTTCACTTAAATGGGGTGCTGGATCATTTTGGGTAGCAAAAGCTTTATTACCCCGGCCACCCCTTCCCCCATGAGCAACAACTAACCTTTGTTTATCTTGGGTTAAATCTCCTAAAACTAAATTAGTATCATCATCATAAACCGTAGTCCCCGCTGGTACTTTAATAATAATATCATCAGCCGCGGCTCCATACATATTTTTTCCTTTACCATTACTACCTTTCAAGGCTTTAACAATTTTCCGATATCTTAAATCAATTAAAGTTTTTAAACCTTCATCAACTTCAAAAATAATGTCTCCCCCTTTGCCACCATTACCACCATCAGGTCCGCCCATGGGTACATATTTTTCTCGACGAAAAGATGTACATCCATCTCCCCCTTTCCCAGCGATCAATTTTATTTTTACTTCATCAACAAACATAAAGCACCTCACTAAACTATTAAAAATTAGTTACTAATAACATTCTATCACACTTTACCAAGAATTTTAAATTTTATTTAATCTAAAAAAATTTGATATTTCATCAAATCTTTTTTATTTTTTTGATTGTTTTAACGTTATGGCAATTAAAATGAAAACTACTACCCCTAAAGCAATAATTACATAATTAATACTTTTAGGATTACCTACAGCTTCATTAACAACTGCTCCCGTTAAAAAGTAATCTGAACAATGTTCAATTGTAAATTCTACATAACCATCTTTTACAACAATATTTTTTTCGATAAATTCAATTTGTTGAGCTTCTGGATTATAATAATATAAATATAATTTATCACCATTTCTAAATTTATCACTAACATTTATTTTTACCATTGCTTTAGTTGGCAAATTACCATGATAATCAAAACTAATAATTAATTTATTATTCGTAACTTTTTCATTAATAATATTGGTACTACTCGTAATTGCATCAATATTAAGTCGTAAATTGATATCCATTTCTAAAGAATCAATTAAGGGTTTGGTTTGATCATCTTTTAAAAAACTCCAACTATATGTTAAATTTCTTTCATAATCGATTATATTATAAATTATTTCATTAGTTTTTTCCGTTTTTAATATTTTATAAGGTTCATTATTTAAAGCAATATTTTCTTCTAAATTATTTACTAAGGGAGCTGGTTCTTTATAGAAACGCTCATAAATATGGTGCACAATTAAACCACAAGTAAGTCCTAAAATTAGTAAAATACTTGGTGCTAAATAACTTTTCTTCATAAGTACTCCCTTCTTAAACTTAGTATATTTATAAACCCAAAAACAAAATAGTTAAGGGAATTAGATTATACGTTACTTTTATTAACATTAATATTATTATGTTACTTTTATTTTTAATATATGCAAGCGAAGAAACTATCGCTGGAATAAAATATATAAGCATATAAATTATAGTATTATTTTCAGGTAAACCAGAGAAAATAAAATGCATAGCTGTATAAATTATAGCTGAAGTTATTACAAATAAGATATTATTCGTAACTACATCGCGAAGTGATTCCCGGAATAATATTTCTTCCGCAACTACGCCAAAAATTAAAGTTTTAAAGATGGTATAAATTTTCGACATCCCCCATAAGGCTTCAGTATTATTATCAATAGCAAGACCTGGAGCTACTATATCAGTTATCGCTCCCATAACTATATTTAAAACAAATAAAGCAATAACCCAAATAACAACCGTTTTAATAATTTTACTAATTTTATAATCTTTCTTAATCATCATTGCATCTTTTTTTAAATTGTCTTTGTAAACAAAAACTATTAAAACTAAAAATATTAAATCTGAAACAAACATAATTACTAGTTCATTATTTATTCCTAAAGCTTTTCCCAAAGTTAATGAATACATTGAATATAAAAAATAAATAAAGAAGGCAATAAGCATTTTAATTAAAGAATTAGTTTTATCCATTTTCATTCCTACTTTCTAACTAAATTATAACATAAGATTAAAATAATGGTCTTTTTTCTTCACTTTTCTTACTTAATTTGACATATTTTAAAAAAAATTGCTTTATCAGCAATTTATTTTTGATCTCCCTTTATAATTCTTAAGGCTTCTCGCATTTTCATATCATATTTAATTACTTCTAAATTACCATAAGCATTCATTAATTCTTCTTTACTTATTCCATAATTATTAGCCATTTCCAAAGCTTTATCATCAGCTTCTTTATCGGTTATTTCGATTTTTTCAACTTCGCCAACTTTTTCTAATAAATAACGATATTTAATTCTTTTAATGGCTTCTGGTTCCATTTGTTCATGTAATTTTTCATGATCAGTTCCCGTAAATTCATAATAATTTTCAATGTTTAAACCTTGCATTTTAAGTTGTTCTTCAAATTGATGAATCATATGATGGACTTCATCATCAATAATTTCTTCATTTAAATCAACTTGCATATTACTTGCCGCTTTAGCTAGGCATTCTTCAGCATATTTATCTTCTATTTCATTTTCTTTTCTCGTTAAGAGAAATTTTTTTATTTTATTTTTTAAATCATCTACAGTCTCAATATCTTCATAACCTAAATCTAAAAAGAAATCTTTATTTATTTCAGGTAATACCCGCGTTTTTATTTCATTGATTTTAACTTTAAATAAGACTTTTTTATTAGCTAAATCTTTCGTGTAATTTTCTGGGAAAGTTAAATTAAGTTCCACTTCATCATTAACTTTTTTCCCTACTAAACCTTCTTCAAAGCCTGGGATAAAAGTATGACTACCAATTTCTAAGTGATAGTTTTCGCCACTTCCCCCTTCTAATTTTTCTTTGTCAATAAAACCTTCAAAATCAATTACCGCGGTATCTCCTTCACAAATAACTGCATCATTTTCTTTTACTTCAATCTCCGCATATTGATTTTGTAATTTAGTAATTTCTTCAGCAATTTCTTTTTCACTTACTTTAGCTTTTTCTTTCTTAATTTTTAAATCTTTATATTCTCCTAAAGTAACTTCGGGAGCATTAATTAAAGTAAATTCAAAAACTACTTCATCTTCATTAATACTTTTAATATCTAATTTTGGTTCACATACTGGTGAAGATTTAGTTTCTTCTAAAACTTTTTGATAAGCACTCGGTGTTACACTATCTAAAGCATCCATATATAATGATTCAATACCAAATTTCTTTATATAAATATCTTTAGGAGCATTACCTTTTCTAAAGCCATCAATTTGCACATCTTTATTTTTCTTTTTAAAAGCTTGATCAAGGGCTTTAGTCCATTCATCTTTACCAATTTTAATTTCTTTTACAATAACATTTTTTTTCATAAATTTCTCCTTTTAAACACGTTTATTATATCTATGGCTAGTTAAAATTGCAAACTTTTTTAACTATTTTCTAAAACAATTAATAATTTAGTACCTTTGGTTATAATACTATCTGGTGTAATATTTACTTCACTTACTTTACCATAGCCATTTATTTCATAATCCATATTAAGTAAATTACATAAAGCTACTACTTCGGTCGCACTCCATCCCTTAACATCGGGCATAATATAATCCCCAGCATTAGAAAGTAAGAAAACTTTTTTGCCAACTAATAGACTAGAGCCTTCCAAAGGATATTGATTAATGACATAACTACCATTACCAAATAAATAAACATTCATTCCTTTTTGTTTTAAATCTTCCACAGTTGTTATTACTTCTTTAGATATATAATTACTTAAAGAAATAATTTTAGCTTCATCAACCGCATTTATTTCATTAGTTAAATTTTTAACTTTAGCTATTTCTTCGACCACATTACTAATTAAATCTTGAATTTTACTACTAGTTCCTACTAATTGTCTTACCGTAAAATAAACAATATATTTTGGATCTTCATAAGGGAAAATACCCGCAAAACTTTTAATATAGTCATATTCTCCTTTTAAATAACGCCCATTTTCAGCAATTTGGGCAGTTCCGGTTTTACCGATTAAAACGACATCTTCGGGGGCATATCTTTTATTGGAAGAAAGTCCATCATAAACTACCTTTTTCATTAATTCTTTTACTTTATCCGTGGTTTCTTTACTAACAATCGTGGCTAGTTCCGTTCGGTTATTTTGTAATAAAATATTTCCATCAGCATCGACAATTTTATCAACGACATACGGTTTAATCATTACCCCGTCATTAGCCACCACTGACAAAGCTTGAAGCATTTGAATTGGGGTTATCATTATACCTTGTCCAAAAGAAGCATTAGCTAACTCACTTTCTTGGGCTAAAGAAGGAATAGGCCACTCTACTTCTCCCGCTAATTCGATTCCCGTTTTTTTCCCAAAACCTAAAGTTTCATAAAAACTTTTTAATTTATTAGAACCTAATTGTAAAGCTAAATTTGTCGCGGCCACATTGGAGGAATAAGCAAAGCCCGTATCATATGAAATATCACCCCAACCAACATTATTAAAATCTTTGATTTTGGTACCATCTTTTAACGTAATTGTCCCCGAATGATATAATTTATCACCATCATATATGCCTTCTTCAATAGCATTCATAAAAGAAAATATTTTCATAACACTACCTGGTTCATATTGATAAGCAATTAAAGGATTTAAATAACTTTCCAAACCTTCTAACGTATTTAAATTAAAACTAGGAGAAGAAGCACTCCCCACAATTGCTCCCGTTTCTGTATCCATCACACTAATTGTAGCCCACTTAAACTTATTTTCCCGAGCTAACTTTGCAATCGCATTTTCTAAAGATAGTTGAATATCACTTTCAATGGTTAAATAAACATCCGCCCCATTCTTAGCTTCATGTTCCGTGATTAACGTATTAGGCATTTGATAGCCATAAGCATCTTGTTGGTAAATAATTTTGCCATTTTCCCCTTTTAATAAATTATCGTAGTAAGCTTCAATCCCCATATAACCTTTAATTTCTTCATCCGTATCCATTTTTCTCGCAAAACCAATAATATATGAAGCATAACTTCCCAAAGTATAATTTCTTTTATAACCCAGTTCATAAGTTAAACCTGGTAAATCTAAGGCTTTAATTTGGTTCCGTTCATATTCCGTTATTCCTCTAGCTAATTCTATTTGATATAAATTTTCATGATTAAGTAAATTTAAAATAGTTTCTTTACTTTTATTAATAATAGGCGCTAATAACTCTGCGGTTTTTTCTTTATCGACTACATGTTGGGGATTATTAGGATTAGTTGTTCGTTTACTAGATAAATAAGCAATTAAAGTATAAGAATTCATATTAGTGGCTAAAAGTTCGCCATTACGATCATATATGGAACCACGTGAGGCATAAACCGTTTTTTCTTCGGTATTTCGATTGTCGGCAAAAGTCCTTAAATTAATGCCATCAACTTCACTACTTAAAGCTACATATAAAACTTTAATGGCAATTAAAACAAATAAAAAAGAAACAATAAGCATGGTTATTTTGATATTAAAATGTACGCTATTATTTCTTTTCATTATTTTTTAACTCCTTTTATTAGCATCGACAACTTTGATATTATCATTATTATAAGATAAACCAATATCTTTCGCAACTTCTTGAATCTTATCAAGCGAAGCTAGTTCATTTATTTGCATTTTTAAACTAGTATTTAAATTAGTTTGTTTTTCAATTTTATTTTTTAATTGTTCAACTGATATATTAGTTTCACTTAACATCGCTTTTGTAAATACATTAGCTAAAGGTAGAGCCACAATTAATAAAAATAATATTAAGTATAAAAATTTTTCTCCTTTAACAATTTTTATTTTTTTCCCTGCTTTTTTCTTAGTCATTATATTTTCTCTCCTATTCTTAATTTAGCACTTTTACTGCGGCTATTTTCTTTAAGTTCTTCACCAGTTGGGGTAATTACTTTTTTATTAATTATTTTTAAAGTTGGTTTATATTCTGAAGGTATATTAGGTAAACCTTTAACCATTTCATCAACTTCACTATATTTTTTAAAAATTCTTTTCACAATTCGATCTTCTAAAGAATGAAAGGTAATTACACAGATCCTTCCTCCTGGTTTTAAAAGGGATATCGCATCCGGTAATACTTTTTCTAAAACATTTAATTCGTTATTGACTTCAATTCGAATGGCTTGAAATATTTGCCGTTCCGGATGTTTTAAGTTAAAGTATTTTGCTCCCACACTTTCTTTAATGATATTTACAAGTTCTAAAGTAGTCATAATAGGTTTATTTTTTCTTTTTTCGATAATTGCTTCAGCAATATACTTACTTTTAGCTTCTTCTCCATAACTATAAAATAGATTCATTAAATCTTCTTTAGAGTATTCATTAACGACATTATAGGCACTAAAACTTTGTTCTTCATTCATCCGCATATCTAATGGGCCTTCTTGCATAAAAGAAAAACCGCGTTCTTTATTATCTATCTGAGGACTAGATACTCCTAAATCAAATAAAATACCATCAATTGCCTCAATGTTTTGTTCTTTTAAAACTTCTTTTAAATCAATGAAATTGCGATGAAAGATTTGATAATTTTTTCCCACTTCATTTAGAATTTCCTTGGCATAACTAATAGCTTTCAAATCGGCATCAAAGGCGAATAAGAAACCCCTTTTTATTCTTTTTAATATTTCTTTACTATGGCCACCTAAACCTAAAGTCGCATCTACATATATGCCATCTTCCTTTATGTTTAAGCCGAGGATAGCTTCACTTTTCATAACACTATAATGTTCCATTAAATATCACCGCCAGAAAATAAGTTTTCGGCAATATCGCTTAATGCGGCACTACTTTCGTTCATGAATTTTTGCCATTCATCATTATCCCATATTTCAATTCGATCGTTAGCTCCGATGATTACACATTCTTTAGTTAACCCGGCATAACTAATAAGTGGGGAGGTTAGGCAAGTTCTTCCTTGGCGGTCAAACTCGCCTTCAGTAGCACCAGAAAAGAAAGTTCTTATAAATGTCCTGGCATCTTTTTTTGTAAAAGGTAGAGTATTTAGTTGTTCTTCTAGTTTTTTCCATTCCGCAATAGAATAAACGTATAAACATTTTTCTAGGCCGCGTGCGATGACGAAATCTTCACCTAATCCCATCCGAAACTTGGAGGGAAGCACGATACGACCTTTATCATCAATGTTATGATGATATTCGCCCATAAACATTATAAGTCCCCCACTTTCTACCACAATGTACCACTGTCTACCATTATCTTACACTTTTATTTTTAAAATGTAAATAGTTTTCCCAAAAAAGCTTATAAAAATGTCAAGAAAAAAATAACAGACATTTTATTCTGTTATTATTATATATAATCGATTAAACAATCAGTGTTGAATATATTAGTTATAGATACTACTCTATTTTTACTTTCTTGTATTTCCATCAATTCTATTATTATCTATATCCTAACATTATTTAATATTTATGAAAATTGAAAATGATTGAAATTTAATTTATTTTATGTATACTATTAATTAGAAGGAAATCATTTTTAATGATGCGTTTCTAATTTTAGCAAACGCCCTTCCATTATTTGGATAGACGCCTGTTTCTAACTTTTCATTAGATACAGACGCCTTTTTTATTTTTATGTTAAGGATTTAGTTATGTTAAGGATGTAAAAAGAACCCCATTAAAATAAGGGATTCTACAATTTTTCCTTAACATAATTTTTTATTATTTCATATTATTTTTTAGCCAATTATTTAAATCATTGATTTTATTAGGACTATATTTATTTTTAGTATGTATAACTTCTGAATTTTTTAGTATTTCATTTCGTCGTTTTTTTGTATCTGGAGTAGCATATATTTCAGTTGATGTTATTGTACTATGTCCTAAAAATTCTTTAATGTATAGAAGAGGAGTTCCATTGTTATAAAGGTGTGACCCCTTAGCATGTCGGAAAGAATGAGGGTGATAATTTCCTTTAAAGCAATCTTGGTTTATTAAACGTAACTTTATTATCAATTGTCTTATAATATAATTTATTCCATTCCGCTCATATTTCTTTTTATAATTTGAATAAAATAAATAATCATCACCATAATTAATATAAATTTCTTTTAAATATTTGTTGATTAATTTAACTAATTCTTGGCTAATAGGTACTATTCTAGTTTTATTACCTTTACCATATAATGTTATACTTGCATTTTCACTTAAATTTAAATCACTTAGTTT
>CANPZX010000005.1 GCA_947589195.1 uncultured Bacilli bacterium
TGTTGCATTTATTCCTGCAAAAACACTAGGTTTATCTTTTATTTCAATAGTGTTCCATTTAATTTTTCATTTCACCTATATGTAAATATATTTTATTTAAATATATTAAATATTTTACCTTTTCCCTCATCAGAAGCATCTAATCTAGCAAAACCCATTTTCATAAGTAAATTAACTAACTCTTTATTAGAACTGTCTTTATCATCAAAATAAGGCATATTATAAAATACTTTACTGTGAGATTCATATTCAAATTCATGAACATCACTTTCACTTAAAATACTACGGTTCAAAACAATTCTTTTTCCCGCTAATTTTTCAAAAGCCCTCTTATCTTGTCTAATTAACTTATTTAATTTAATTAAACCGGGTTCTATTAAATACAATACTTCCGTACAAGCACTAATACTACCTTGATCATTTAAATCTACTAAAATAACATCTTTATCTTGATTGGCGGCAATAAAAGCTGGTAAATCTAAACTAGAGCAATTCTTTAAACTTTTATCATTTAAATACATAAAGTCATGTTCATCTACTTCAACCGCTAAAACATTATATTTCTTTTCTAAAATCTTTTTAGCCATATATGTAAAAGTCGTAGACCCAGCATGAGGTGTCACATTTTTAATTCCTAAGATACGCATATTATATCTTCTATTATCTACATTAGGATAATTATTATCAAAATTATTATTGGCACTATTTAATAAATGATATTGCGCGACATCTTTATAAGAATTAGGATTATCCACTAAAAACTTAATAGAGTCAATATTTCGGGTAAAATTATATATTCCCATTGACACTAAACTAGACAAATAACTAGGACTATTAACTACTTCTGAATCATCTAATAATAAAATAATATTACCCACATCAATATTCATCGATAAATTTTGAATGGTTTCGATATTTTGATAATCTTTAATCGCCGTAATATCTAATATCATTTTATTGTAATAAAAATTAGTAAACTGATTAACTAATTCATCAATTGTAAAAACTCCCGTGATAGCTTTAATAATATCAATATCTAAATTACTTAAATCATTATAATATTTATTGGAAACTATTACATTCATATATACTCTTCTTTCTATTCAAGCAATTATACCATACTATTATTTGGAAAACGTATTTCCATTGTTTGACCACTTATTTCAAAAGCCGAAAAGTCTCCTAAAATAGGTAAAGTAAAAGATAAAAATAAATGGACACTATAAATTGTTTTATTATTACCAGAATAACTTCTTTCAATACAATAATAATATTCCTTTTTATTATTTTCTACTTTTTCTAACGTATTACCACTTAAATCACTAGCCCCATATCCTGAAGAACATGGCTTTTTAGCTTTATAATTACTTTTCCGTAAGAAATTATTTATTAAACCAATAGCTTCATTAGTTGCCCCTTCTTTTTCTTCTAAAATAGTTAAAATATCATTTTTCATTTGGAAAGTTTTAGTATAATTAATAGTTATTGATAAAAAAGCCACAAAAATAAGCATAAACGTTATTACTAAAGCCATAATCCATGTTCCACCTAACGTCTCGCGCATCTTTCCACCTCCAAAATTACATTACTCTCGTATCACCAGTTATTTGAAAATTAAAAAAATTATTAAATATTGGTAAATCCAATTTATAAAAAACAACTACTTTATAAAAATATTTATCCGGTAATTCATCAGAATTTACATTACGAGCTTTAATTTTTTTAATACAAAAAGCTGAACTACGACTATCAAGATCACCATTTCGATTTATTCCGGTATATCCTCCCGGACAACTACCAGTAGTTCGATAAGCCACTCCATTAATCGCCGCAACTATATCTTGAACTGATGCATCATCCGTGGGATTAGTTAAATCCATCCCATCTTGAAGTTCAATAGCTGTTATAATACTATTTTTGACATTAAATGCTTTGGAATGATTAATTGCTAAGCATAAATAACCTACAAATATTAAAATTATGGCCACAACTATTTGAAATAGCCAACTACCACCTATCGCTTCACGCATAATATCACCTACTTATATCATTTAACCTTTCCAAACGCATTTAAAAGAACCACCAACTTGGCTTCCACTACTTGTATAATATTGACATGTTGCCATCCCATCAGATACGCTATTAGCATCACATACAGCATCTCTGCACTTACTATTAGCAACAAGGGTTTCTTTAAGTGAAGGCCAAAGAACAGTAAAGAAAAAGGCCGACATTACGCCTATTGCAACTACTACAAAAACAGTCATATTAAGCTCACCTGTGGCCTCTTTCATATTCTATTACCTCTTTCTTTTTTATTAATTCATATCACAAGATTCGCCATTCCATGTACCGCCACCATTTTCGCAAGTGGTTTTACCTACACTATTTTTAATAGCTGGCCATACAACGGCATAGAAGAATGCTGCTACAGCTGCAATAGCAACTACTGTAATAACAGTCATATTAAGTTCACCTGTTGCTTCCTTCATCTTATTACCTCCTTACTATATTATTGTACCTTAATATTATTTAATTATCAATATTTTTTTAGGTATTCATCATCATCATAACCGCAAATACCATTAAAATCATAACCCCTAACCCAGTTGTTACTAACATACTCATAGTCTTTGATTCCATTTTATCTAATCTATTTTTATACATTGTTTCTCGAGCTTTTTGTTGTAAATTAGAAATAGTTTTCGAAAATGCTAACAATTGATCTTGTTTATGCTCTTGTCTACCTAAACTTAAACGATATAAAAGCCGCATCATTCGCATTGAATCGCGAACCGGATATTGTTTAGCAAAATTAACATATGGATCTATTGTATCATTACCAGCATTAATTTCATTAATTAATTCTTGTAATCCATCTTTAAATATTGGCGGAGCATCATTAATTGATTTTCCTAAAGCTACGGGTACTGTATAGTGTTGAATCAATATTTCTAAACTTTTTAGATAATGTGGAAGCATTGAATCAATCTCATTTAAATGAGCTTTATAATATTTTTTAATATTTAAATAATCTAACTTAAATACTAAGAAACCACCAATAACGGAAAATAAAATAGTTACATAATTAAGTTTAGAAATAAAGCAAAATATTAATACAATAATAACTATTACACCATTTCTAATTCTTTTATTAAATAAAATATCCGCATTGGCCCCATCACCATATTTAGCTCTTACATAAAAGTCCCAATCATCTTCTTTTAATTTTCGAAATAAAACTTCATTATCTTGAATAAATTTATTAGTATTAATTCTTCCCGTATAAATCATTACAAAAAGGATTATTACCCCAATTATTAATATTTCTACTGCCATATTACTCAGCCCCCACATTCTCGTTATAGAACTTCTCGCCACTTAATAAGAACATACTATTAACTATAATAATGGCATGAAGAATTATTTTAACAATAATCTGATCTAATAATTCAATATAACTATCCGTACCTAATAAAAACTGCATCGCCATAACCAGTAAGAACAAAGCTAAACCAAAAGTAATAAACTTTTTATGGAATTGTTTTCGATCAGCTTGATCGCGGTATACTCCCTCAACTAAAGCATCAATATCTTGCGACATATTTTCTAAAGCTTCACCCGAATCTTTAGCACCTTCTTTAGTTATTTGTAAAAATAATTGATTCATATTTTTTACCATATAAAACGGATATTTTTGATTAAAAAACTCAATCGATTCATCAATTGTTCCATTTTGATAAGACATATCAATCATCGTTTTTACATCTGCTAAAACCGGATCTTCTAAAATACCCGAATCTCTTACTCCCTCTAAAGACTTAACAAAACTTTGAGTAGTTGTAAATTCCATTATAACGTTAGTCGTATATACTTGGACTTGTTCAAATATAAATTCACTATAAATTTTCTTATAACGTAAATAAGTTAAATAAGGAATAAATAAAACCGCAACCCCAGCATAAATAACTGCAATTATAATATTATAAAAATATAAATAAGAGATACCCCCAGCTACCCCGGCAAATAACAAAGCTTGAGTAGCATATTCTTTCATGGTAAAATCTTGTCCTAAAGCTTTTACTTTTTCTCTTACTTCTTTATAACTATAAGGAGCATATTTATTATAAACATCTCTTACTTGCGTAACAAAGAATTTATAAACATTTTCTCCTTTATTTAAACGATAAGATATTACATAGATTGCAATTATTAATAAAAGAATTAATTCCATAGTCTACCTCTTTTCTTTTATATTGTTCCACTAGGATTAACAGGATTTAAATTTACGTTATTCATTGGATTTACTGTTGGTGTTTGGGCTACATTAGCATTAACAGCAGTCGTATTTCCACTAGGATTAACGTTATTATTTACTTGGGGATTAGGTTGTCCTCCCGGATTGTTATTTAAAGGAATTGGTTTTACGACTTCTTCTTTCGGCTTTTCGCTTGGGGCAGTGACCCCTGTTGTTTCATCAGTTCTAAAGATATTCTCTGGTAAAATTACCCCTTGAACCGCTAAATAATCTCTTAAATGTTTTGTAGGATTTTGCAAAGTAAATTTACCATCCATCGATTTTTGAAATATTACATTAGATTTAGGATTATTATCATCATCAACATAAAATTCACAAATTTCCATAATTTCTCTTTGAAAACGTCCCAATTCGGTACTTAAATATCCTTTAACATATATTCCAATTTGCACATAACGATGAATTGTTGCTAAAAATTGATTAACATCCAAATTGGATTCTAGTAAGCTATACATCCGCATCGGAATTGATGAAGCTTTATCAGCATGGATAGTCGAAATAATATGGTGACCTGAAGAAATCGAGTTTCTAACAGCCAAAACAGCTTCGGCACTACGAACTTCGGATAACAATATCCAAATCGGGTTTTGCCGCATACAAGTTACTAATACATCAGTATAAGAAGCTACATTATTAGTTTTCATCGCCACAATATCCCGATTAGGATAAATTCGGTCTAAGTGTAACTCTAAAGTATCTTCAATGGTAATAATTTTTTCATTTTCTTTAGTCGTACTAGCTAAATATTTAACTAGCTCAGTTTTACCAGAACCAGTTTCTCCAGCAACAATAATATTAGCATGTCCTTGAACACATTGTAATAAAAAGTCAAGTAAATCACTAGTAACATATTTTTCATTAATTAACTTTTCTCTATTTAATCTAATTTTAGCTGGAGTTTTCCGAATTAAAACCGCAATACCATTCGTCGCAATTGATTCATGAACAAAATTAAACCGTAACTCTAAACTTTCAGCATCTAAGAAAGGATGCGCCATATTAAAAGTTTTACCCATTGTATTAGCACATTGGAAAGCAATTTTTTCCATTAAAGCATTATTAATTGACGGTCTTTCTACTTTAATAACACCTTTAGAAAGGGTTTTTACCCAAATTTGACCACCATTACTATAAGAAATATCGGTAATATCATCTAATCTTAAAAATTCTTCAAGTGGTCCAAAATCAACTTGGGAGAATATTGCTTGGTTATTATCATTCATATAATTTGCCCCTTTCTAAATATTAATTAACCATTATTAGTACCATCATCGGTATTATTGTTATTATTGTTGTTATTATTATTTTGATTTTGTGGAACTGTAGCACTCTTCGATAAGATAAATGCTGTAATATAATCACTAGTAATCCATGTTTCTCCAGGATTTGCACTATATGAAGCATTTCTTGGTACTGGTACAATATCTAATCCTAGATATTCAGCCTTTTTTAAAAGCTCATACATTTCAGTTGGTACCGCGAAACTCATAACAGCTGGTGTTCTTGATTCTACAGTTGTTTCAAATACATGATTACCTTGACTATCTTTCACGGCATTAATTTCAATACTTTCAATATATTTAGCATAAATTAATTTTCCTGTATCATCTTTTCCGTGAATATATAAGTCAATATAATTTCCTGGATACATTGAATTACCATATGTCGTCATTAAGTTAACATTTAAATTATAAACTGTATAGCCATCTGGAATGTCGGCAAATCCAGAATCAGGCATTTCGTCTGAAGATAGTATTTGTCCAGTATAGAACATACTATTAGCTGGAATAGTTGTTCCAAAAGCAACATATTGATTAACAATTTTGTTAACATCTGTAATCAAATTCTTACTATTGGAAACAACACTTCTTGATACTTCCATATAACCAATCATATCACTTGTAATCAAAGTTCTTGATGACAAATCTTCTTTAGCATAAGGCACTCTAATTGGTGTCGTTGCTTGATTAACTCGGTAATTATAGCCAATATATAAAACTATAACTCCTAATATCACACCAATAATTGTGACAGTATTTTTATTACCTAAAAATCTTTTAATAGTTGTTAATATATTTCCCATTCTTTACTCCTCCTTATTTTTCTTAATCCTCTGGCATTAACTCTAAAATTGCATCTACTTTATTAACAATATCAAATGAATTAACATCTCCCATAACACTAAAGGTACCTGATTTAGATGTAACTTTAACGCTTACCTTAGGAGGACATTCATAAATATCATAAAAATCAAATTGGTAAGTACTTAAACTAACATTTTCGGAAAACCGGGAAACGAAAGATTCAATAAATACTTCCGCATTAATTGCCAGCTCTCCATATTCCCGATAATATCCGTAATCAATTGCATCAATCATGGCTGCTTGAGCTGTTTCTTTTACTAAATAATAATCTTGTGTATTCTTTGTCGTAATATTGGATACTAACATTAATATTACTATTACAAAACTTCCTAGTAACATTAACCAGTAACCCCAGTATGATTCTTTCATCTGTTACCTAATACCTACCTTCCATTTTGGACCTATAATATCAGCAAGTGGATCTCGTTTTTCTGCCGCCAAGTATGGTGTTGCATTAGGATATACATTCCAAACTAAATTAGCTTTAGATATTGAAAGATACGTACCACTACTTAAGAATGAACTTGTCGCATATAAATTCTTATATAAGCCATCATCACTATCATGGAATACAATCCCATTAGCATCATAATAAGCATTACCGCCTAAGACGCTTTTATTTCTATTTCTTATTTCTTTTTGTTGTGATGGGGTAATAGTTATTGAATATAAAGGTGTTATATAAGCTTTTTCCCCTTTTTGTTCAATTTCATTTCTAGCATCTGTTCCTTTTTCATCACTCCAGTTTGGTCCTGCTGCTCTACTATTAAATAAATTAGTTAAGGATACTGGACGATAGAAATATTTTTCATCATCAGTTAAAATACAACCTTTATCTGTACAGAAATTACAATATTTACCAACACATCCCGAACTACATTCATCACCACATGGAGGTATAATTTCACAATACGGTTCGTCACTATCACTAATAGTTACGTCACAAGAGAATCCATCTGGCATTAAATTAGGACATTCACAACTATATGTACATTCTGGGCAATCAACAACATAAACACAAACATAATTTAAATTCGAATCTAAAGAGCCCGCAACTGAATCAAGTCTTCCTAATACACAAGATGAATTATCATAATATTGACCAACATTAGAGAAATTCAAGATCCAATTATATACACCATAATCAGTATTCATTGCTACTGGGAATATCGCTCCTAAATAAGAATAATTAGTATGTAAATCACTTCCCGGTTGAAGCGTATCTATAATTCCATGCGGATAATTAGATTGAAATTGTTGAAGATTTTGATATGAAGCTGAACCGGTAGCATCTTTTTTAACATATTTGATATTCGTGGCAAATTTAGCTTTATTATCACTAGTTATAACTACATCATTACCATTAAATGATATAGAAGGATAACCATATTCTTTAAGTAAAGAATTAAGATCTTGTGTAACATTGTTATATTCATCATCAACATTATCACTACTAGAACCATATGCTGATGAATTATTAACAACATCCGGTCCTGATGATTGAGTGAAATTAATATTCGTATTATATTGTTCTTGATAATCAAATTGAACATCTGGATCAAAGCAGTAATCCGTATTCCAATCATAACAAGCAGTTATCTTCTTTAATGTCGCTGCAATTCGATCACTTGCATCTCTAATAGCTCGTTTTTTAGCATCTAAATCAAAGGTTGGTTTTTGTCCTAAATCTTTACCAGTTTCATTTGGACAAGGTTTTCTATCATATCTTTGACATGTCCAAGTTGCTCCTTCTACTCCCACGGCATTATTGGTACAAACATGCATTTCATTAGAATTACCTGGAACTTCATAAGAACAATTTTTTTGATCTATAGTACATGCATCAGGTTTTGGTTGAGTCCAATTATCTTTAGAATGTAATTCCCATGCTGCTACACAACTAGGATCAACTCCTGAACATGTTTTACCCCAACTCATTTCATCATCAGTTAATCTTACAGTTGTTAATTTATCTTTAACAATTGTATATTGATTAGTTGTAGCATCAACAAGTCTTAAAGAATATTCATAAATACTTTTACTTCTTGAAGTCTCTGGAACAGACCACCAAGAATTAACACCATTACAAGCATTAGCTTTAGCATTTACTAATAAATCATTTTTTGCCATCGCTTCTAAATAATCATTTAAAGCTTTAACTAAGGCTTCTTGTTGGGTCTTTATATCATTTTTAAATCCTGAATAATTTATTTTAGAAGTGTAACATGTTTTAGTCCCATTAACTCTAACTGAACTTAAATTAAAGTAACTACCACTAGTGGTAAATTGCGCACCCGGCATGGACATATGATAATCTTCTTTACACCATACAGAACAATAAGGATTATCATCATAACCTTCCATTCCATATGAATTACCATCTTCATCAGTTTCCCCAATTATACAAGCTTTAATATCAGTAGGTGCAGTAATAGTTATACTGCCACCTCCCGTATCACAGAAAGTTGGTTTAGTTATGGTTGTCTTTTGATCACATTGTTTTACTTCAACGTCAAAACAATATTTATCTTTATATGGACCACTTGGAATACCCGTTACAGTTCCAATAACATAATTACAAGAATTACTACTACCTGATCCAGATTCACCTTCTGTTCCAGTGGTTCCGCCTGTTCCGCCTGTTCCGCCTGTTCCGCCTGTTCCACCAGTTCCACCGGTTCCGCCTGTTCCACCAGTTCCACCAGTTCCACCAGTTCCGCCAGAGCCACCTGTTCCACCGGTACCGCCAGAGCCGCCAGTTCCAGTGGTTCCGCCTGTTCCGCCAGAGCCACCGGTTCCGCCAGTTCCGCCTGTCCCATCAGTTTTGGATCCATCTTTACCCGTTAAAGTATTGTATAAATCTAAAGTCATATCCGAACCATCTATAAATGTAATATTTCCTTGAGTTTGTTTACCTGTAGATGGACAATATAAGGCAACTTTACCTCCACTTGGAACTCCCGGAATTTCTGGAATACTTGAACCTGGAGTCCCTGGAGTTCCTGAAGTACCAGGTGTTCCCGGAGTACCAGGTGTTCCCGGAGTACTAGGAGTACCAGGTGTTCCTGGAGTACCAGGAGTACTAGGGGTGCCTGGGGTGCCTGGAGTACCAGGTGTTCCTGGAGTACCAGGTGTCCCTGGAGTACCAGGTGTTCCCGGAGTACCAGGTGTTCCCGGAGTACCAGGTGTTCCTGGAGTATCATCACCAGAAGGATTACCACTACAGAAATCATATTTTGCATCAATTGTATAAGTACAAGCTTTTGTTGTTAAAGATACCGTAATATGATAAATATTACCTTCATAACTTTTTTTCGTTATTGTACAATTTGTACATGAAAAGCTAACTTTTGACATATCTATAGCTTCATCTTCACTAGTTATCATTACATCATAATCTACTTCATAAGAATCTTCTGTAGATCTTTCATTAGATTTTATAAAACTAGCTATAATATCACTAAGATTTTCAGTAGCACTAGTTGGCGTAAAAGCTTTTCTTTGTTGATAAGCTGCATATGCTATTTGCCAAGCATTTTCAATTTTTTTTGCAGCGCTTTCATCTTTACCACATATATTGGCCCAAGTGTAAGTTGTTTTAGCAGCTGATGCATCTTCTGGAGCCATCGCACTTAAATCATGACATAAATTATAAACTTTATAAGTTTCTGAAGAACTATGTTTATTAGCTTCTTCTTTCATCATTGGAGATGGAGTTTTTCTTAATGAAACATATCGCTTAATTGCTTCATTCATATCAGCATTATCATAATCAGAATCGCTCCGTAAATTAGTTGATGATTTACTAGTTCCCAGTAAATAACTTTCGAATCTAACTGCAAGTTGATCTGTAATATGATCACCTGTTAGGCTATTAGCTAAACTTTGCATTGCGACATTTCCATAAATTTCACATTTAACTCCCGTACTACTAGATAAATGAAATCCTGGGTCAGCACAAAACGCATTAGTATATGTATGTCCATTAAGTGTTAAAGAAAATTTATTATCTTTATATTCAACAAATTTTATTCCGCTTCCACTAACATATTGAATACCACTAGAACTAGCATATCTTCCTAAATAAGAAAATGTGGCATTAGGATTAAAAGCTGCTTTAGTATTTACCGCCATAACCCCAGTTAAAATTGTCATAAAGCTTAATATTATTTTTCCATATTTCATTTTTTTCATTATAATATTCTACTCCTTCTTTTTTTAACTATTATCACAGTCGAAGTAACCCCTATTATTATAATTATTGTTAGACTAGTATTAATAACTAACATATGATTTTTATAAAATTCAATTAATTTTTGCCAAAAACCCTTTTCAACTGGTGGTTCTTCTTCCTGTTCATTTCGATATTTTTCTAATCTTTCGGTAAAATCACCAAGAGAAATATCTTCGGAATTAATAAATTCTTGACAGTAATAAAATCCAGGATTATCATCACAAGCTGATAAAGATGAATAGTAATTATATCTCGGTGTTGTAAAAGTAGCACTTCGATATAATTCTCCGGCACAACTATATTTGTTAGCATAAACTTCTAATTTATAGTCTGTAATTTCATCAACATCATCAGTCGTAATTGTAAGTACACCATCTTGTGTATCTTTATTGTAATAAATTTTATTTTCTCTCGTCCGATTATTTATTAACTTAACATAAATATCATCGGTAATATTTAAAATAGTTATTTTTAATCCTCTAACATAAATATCTACTTCTTCTTCATCACCATCAATATTTATCGCTTTACCGCTATAAATATCTGTTGCTTCATAAGAATAACTTACATTAGCCGCTAGATTATTAAACTCGACCTGTTCTTCATAACTACAACTGCTAGCAGCTTTGACAACACTATTAATAGGAATTAAAAATACAACTAATGTTAATAACAAAAATTTTATTTTTTTCATTTATTCCACCAACCCAATATCTATATCGAGTTTACCACATAGTACATATAAATGCAAGAAAGAAATTGCCTTTCTTAAGTTCTTATGATAATATTTAAATGGTGAAAAGTTATGAAAAAAATTTTAAAAAAATGGTATTTATATTTAATAATTATCGCAGTCATCGGCCTAGGCTTTTTTCTAGTATATAAATTGGCTTTTGCAAACGAAAATAAAAACTTAATCGAAATAAATATTAATGAATTACAAGATAAAGTTAATAATGAAGAAGATTTTGTTTTAGTAATTAGTCAAACAGGATGTCCCCATTGTGAACAATACTTACCGGAACTTCAAAAAACTATCGAGAAAATTAATTTTAAAGTTTATCTTTTAAATTTAAGTAATATTAAAACTGAAAGTGATGCTAAAGCTTTATCTCTTATTGCCAATATATCAGGTACTCCCACAACATTATTTTTTAAAAATGGTAAAGAAACTACTTCTTTAAATAGAATTGTAGGCTATACTAATGAAAAGAATATCATAGCTAGATTAGAGTCATTGGGGTATATTGACTAATGAATTATAAAGTTTTTATTAAAGGATTATTATTTACTTTACTTTTATATATACTATACACTTTTATTTGTCCCTATTTATTAAGTAGTATTTTTAGAAATTTTATTACTACTGATAATTATATAATAAATAATCTTACCTTATTAATTATTTATCTTATAACTTTAATAATTCTAATAGCTTTTGTTTATCAAGACTTTTTTAAAGATTTAAAAAATTTCTTTAAAAATCCTACTCCTATTTTAAATACAGCTCTTAGTTGTTGGATATATGGCTTTATTGTTATCATTGCTTCTAATTTATTTGCTACAGCTTTAACTAGTGGTATTGCTACAAACGAAGAATTAGTTCAAAGTACATTAATAGAAGATCCCATATATATGATTCCTGTTGTGGTTTTAATAGGTCCAATTATCGAAGAAATAATCTTTCGTTTAGGACTTAAAAAAGCCTTTACTAAAAAGTTACCATTTATGTTATTTTCTGGTTTTATATTTGGTGCTTTACATATTATAAGTGGTTTTGATAGTTATAGTCTTAGTTATTTACTTAGTCATCTAAAAGATTGGCTATTTATTGTTCCTTATGGAGCTTTAGGGTTTTATTTTGCTAAAGCTTATTACGAAACAGATAATATATTTGCTTCTATAACTCCCCATATTCTTCATAATACTTTATCTGTAGCTTTAATCATAATTAGTAATTTAATAAAATAAAAGAGGTTGAAAATAATGCAAGAAACAAACGTTAAAAAGAAAAAAAGAATTTGGTTAAAATGTTTAATATTTTTATTCTTAATAATTACTTTTTTAGGAGTATATATTTGTAAAATTGAAATTAATTTAATAAATATCTGGGAACAAAGTATTATAGATGAAGACTTACCTCTAGCTTACAATGGCCTTAAAATCACCCATTTTTCCGATATTCATTTTGGTCGAACCATTTTTAATGATAATTTAACTAACATTGTTAATAAAATTAATGAATTAAATAGTGATGTTGTTATTTTTACTGGAGATTTATTAGATGATTTTATTAATATAAGTGATGATGATATTGCTAAATTAATTGAAAATTTAAAAAATATTCAAGCTAAATATCGAAAATATGCAATTTTAGGAGATATGGATTATTTAAATAAAAATTTATATTGTCAAATTATGCAAGAAGCAAATTTTCAAGTCTTAGATAATCAAAGTGATTTATTGTATGTTAAAGATAACCAACCAATTGAATTTATTGGGATATCTTCTCTTTTAGAAATGCAAGATGATATTTCTAAAGCCATGGATAAAGATATAACAAATTCTAATTTTAAAATATTAATGGCTCATGAACCAATAATATTAGATAGTATTACTGATTATAATATAAATATTGTTTTAACTGGTCATTCTTTAGGAGGATTAATTAGTATAGGAAATCATCCTTTACTGAAATTAGATGGTGTTAATAATTATTTAAAAGGAAAAATTACAAAAGATAATACAGTTATGTATGTTAATACTGGTTTAGGAACTAGCAAACTAAATATTCGCTTTTTAAATAAACCAACTATTAATTTTTATAGGCTATATAATAATTAAAAAAGGTTGCTTTTATATCATTAACAACCTTTTTTAATTATTATAAACTATGACTTTCATTCAAATATCTGGAACGTTCATTTATCAATGTATAATATTTATTTAAAGTTTCTTGATTAGCTTCATAAAAAGTTTTAGCTTGATTATAATCCCGATAATCTACGGCAAAACCTATATTAGCTTTAACGTTTTGAGGAGCCATCATATTTATTAATTCTCCTAGTTCTTCATTATCTTTTTGGTCATAAACACTTATTAATCCCTCTTTAACCATTTGTTCATTACTTATACCACCAGAAATAGAAATACCTGCTGAAGCAGCAATCATCGCCGCTAAAACATTAATATCTTCTGTATTGGAATTATTAACATTAAAAACTTCCTCTGTAACCTTTTTAATTACCCGATCCATATCTTTCATTCTTTATTCCTCCTTCGCTATTTTAATTATAACAATAACTAAAATAAATGTAAAATTATTTTACATTACTTTACTTTTTTAAAATATTACTACGCTCTTTAATCCAAAAAGGACCTATTTCTAAAGCTTTATATGATTCTCTTTTATAATTAATAACTTTATAACCAATACCAGTACAAATATCTACTGTCCCATCATCATATTCAACAACATCTGTCTTTAAACAGAATTTAGGATCATTACCATCAGTAATATTTTTATATTCAGTAAACCAAATTCCTAACCAAATAAATAATAAACCAAAAACAATAATATAACAAATATTATAAAATCTATTTTTTTTCTTATTATCTTCTTTCAAGTTTTCTATCTTTTCTTCTTGTTCGTTTTTTTCTTCTTCTAATACCTTTTCTCTATTATCTTCTTGTTTCTCATCTTCTTCGACTTGTTTTTCACTTTCGTTATTATCTAATTCGTTTAAACTAATCATATCTTCGCGAATTATATTTTCACTATCAGCTTCTTCTTTAACTTTTGGCAACTCTAAATCTTTATTTTCATTATCGTCCATCAAAATCTCTCCTATTCTTTATAGAATATATCATAAAGATTCAAAAAAAACAACTAAGCTTTTTTAGTTGTCTTACTTATTTTTTTATTTTTAGGCATTTCATCGGAATTTTCTAACTTTTTAATAGCCTTTTTTAAAATCTTTATAGTTCTTTCTTTTATTTCTTCTCCGGCTTTTTCTATAGCTGGTGCACTCTTTTCTTTAGCAGTATTAATTAATTCATCAGCTTTAGCCATTATTTTATTAGCATTTTCTTTAATAGTTTCAACTACAGTTTCTTTATCAAGTTCTTTTAGATCTTGTTTTAATTCATTTAATTTCTTCTTAATATCTTCACTATTAATACTTTTAATATCATTAACTATTTCTGTACCTTTTTTCTTTATATCTTTTCTCGTTTCTTTTCCTGATTTTGGGGCAAATAACAAAGCTACTCCCGCTCCAATAGCCGCTCCTTCTAAAAATTTACAAACTTCTTTTTTACTCATAATCTTCCTTCTCCTCTTTCTTTTCTACTCTCTTATGACTTTTAAATACTCTTTTAAAAAATGAAACAACACTATCCGTTATCTTATCCGTTGCAAAAGCAATTTTATCCGTCGTATAGTCAATAACATGGAATAACCCATTTAAAGTCTGAACTTTATTATTGACATCATCAACTACTTTCTCAACTTTGTTTAAAGTCATAAGTAACTTTATACTTAATATTATGCCCACGACTAGGATAATTATTAATAATAAATAAATGACTATAGGTAAAAACTTTAATAAAAATTCCATTCTTTATTCCTCCTCCTTATTATCATACATAGAATCTATTAAATCAAATAAATCATTCTCTAAACTTTCATTTTCATCTGTTTCTTCTACTTTAGCTTTTTTTTCTTCTTTGGTATCATCAAATAATTCTTCGACATTATCTAACTCTTCTTCAATACTTTTCGTCAAATCTTCTTTTTTTATTTCTTCTTTCGGTTTATCATATTTTAACTCAATTGTATCATCAATCGAATCATTTAATAATTCATCTATACTTTTAGTATCTTCTTTAAAAAAATTATTAACTGGTTCATTTAAAGTCTTCTCTAAATCTTCTTCTAAAGTTCCAAAAGCTTTTTTTCGAACCATATCTACATCAATACTATTATGTTTTACTTTAACACTTCTTTCAACTGTTACAATATCATCTTTCGTATAATTTTTATCTAAAACTCCATAAACTGGTGAAATAACTGGTGAAGGTTTAAATGCTTTCTTAGGATGTTCAACCACTCTTATATTTCTTTCTCTTTCGTGTTTAACCGGTTGTTCTCTTCTAATTTTAATCTTTTCTTCATATTCATAAGAATTATTTAAAACATTTTCTTTAACTTCTCTTTCTCTTGTTTTAGGTGGTTCATAATTTATTTCAAACTCAGTTTCATCAAAATCTGGAAAGTTAAAAGTATTTTCTACTTTAAATAAATCCCGATCATTAGTTAAATTAGGACTTTCAGAAACTTCTTTTTTTTCTGGTTCTTTTTCATTCACACTTTCTTCATCTTTAATAACAACCTTATCTTCTTTAGGAGTTTCTATTTCTACTTCTTCTATTTCAAATAAGGCATTTTTTAATTTATTAAATAATCCCATTTTTACACCTTCCTCAATTAATTAAATCTAAATCTGGTATCATATTTTGTTCTAAATTGGCATTACTATTCTCATCATATTGAATAGTTCCACTAGTATTTTTATTAGTTTCAAAAATATTGAATTCTAATTCATTATAATTCAAAATATCCTCACCAATCATACTCTCGATAATAGTATCATTATAAGCAATAGAACTAAGTATTATTGCCGCATAACTTATAATATTTTTTATTTCCTTACTTTCTACTATCACTTCTATTTTAGCATAATTATACATGATTTCAACTAAATATTTATCATCTTCCCATAAATTTATTTCTAAATATCCAAAATAATCGCCATTATTTAGGGGAATTCCCAAATAAACATTATCTTTTTTGACATAATCTTTTTTTACTTTATTAAAATAACTTATTAAATCAACATATAAATATAATTTACTATTTCCTTGTTTTAAAACAATATTATTACTATTCTTAGCTATAATTTGAATCCCTTTAGGTAAATAAAAACTATAACCTTGAAAAGTATTATTAGGATAATAAATATTATCATTTTTTAATATTTCATTAATTAGTAAAGAATAATCATCAGTAATTTTCGTACAACTTGTTAACAAAAGTACTCCGAATATTAATATTATAATCTTTTTCATCTTATTTAATATAAATATCGCCTATTAGTACATGAGAGCCTGCTTTTATCTAATAAGCCATATTTTTCCTTTATATATTTCTCTCATTCTAGTCGTTTTTAATTATAACAAATATTCCCTTAATTTTAAATATCTTTTTATTTAAAAAAAACTAAATGAAAATTTATCTTTCCATTTAGTTTCTTAAATATATTAATCCTTTAAGGTAAATCCTGAGAATGTAAAGCTATTTGAACCCCACCAAGAATTACTATCGCCGCCAAATTCGGTATATATATCTACATTTCCGGTAAGTGATGATACATTTAACGTTATATTTCGAGCTACATTATTATAGTAATTATCATATAAATAATCATCATTAAATAAGTTATACCTATTCCCATATGCTAATAATCCACCATAAGCATACTCGGTATAATCCTCACCATAGTGTCCTTGTCTATTCCATCTTCTTGTTAGATAAATATCATATGAGGTTGAACCTATATGGATTGTATAGTATACATCACAATGACAGAACGATCCACCACCACAAGTACACCAAACACCATTATTACCTGTAGGTCTTAGATTAGCAGTAACTGTAAAGGATAGAGTATTACAATCGGTAATATTAACATTGGTTGCAACGTTATGTCTCATCGATGGTCGTGGCGTTGATTGTGATGAATAAGTATGTGTAAATCCACCAAAATAATAATTACAATTAGTACATTTTTGCGTATTACATGATTGACTTAAACTAGAAGTAATCAAAGCACAATTATTAGTTCGATATTGAACCCCACCATCACAATCTTTACTACAAGCTCCCCAAGCATTGTAATGATTAGCTCCATCAGCAGTAGAACCTAAATAATATGGATCAGATCGGTTTCCTAAACCATCTACCGCGATCGCCCAAGCATAATAACTAGTTCCACAACTTCGCCTGAAAGACATACTAGAAGAGAATCCTGAATCATTTTTCGAAGGATCAGTTACATTATTTTTAATAATGTATTGATAAGTTATATTACCAACACCACGATCGGTACTACCTCCAGCTGGAATTTGAACCGATCCAGTGCTATTACTTCCCGATACACCACCAATGGCTCCTCTAGTTGGTTTAGTCGGAGGTTCTTTATCAACATAAACACTTGCTGACTTACTACAATTTTTCTTATTACCAACGGCATCACTAACTTCACCACTTAAACTAGCTGTACTTGTTGTTCCACTAGTATAAGGCCAACTATAGCTTGAGGAACTACCACTACCACTATTAACATCAACACCTGTTAAAGTAATGGTTCGACTACTATTAGTCCAACTATAACCTTCGCCACCCCAACTACAATTTGGAGCTTCTTTATCGACATAAACACTTGCTGTTTTACTACAAGTTCTTGTATTTCCCGCGCTATCACTAATAGCATAACTTAAATTAGCTGTACCTGTTGTTCCACTTGTATAACTCCAACTATTGGTTGAGGAACTACCACTACCATTATTAACATCGACACCTTTTACAGTAATAATTCGATTACCATTTGTCCAATTATATCCTTCACCACTCCAACTACAATCTGGAGCTTCTTTATCAACATAAACACTTGCTGTTTTACTACAAGTTCTTGTATTTCCCACGGCATCCTTTACTTCTTTTGATAAACTAACCGTACTTGTTGTCCCGCTATTATAAGCCCAACTATAGCTTGAGGAACTACCACTACCTTTATCACTACCTACTAAAGTAACCGTTCGATTATTTTTGGTCCAAGTATTATTTTCACCACTCCAACTACATTCTGGAGCATCCTTATCAACATAAACGCTAGCTGATTTACTACAATTAGTAGTATTACCAACCGCATCACTAATCGTCTCACTTAAAGCTATAGTACTTGTTGTTCCACTTGTAAAACTCCAATCTTTCGAGTAACTACTGCCACTACCATTATTAACATCGACACCTTTTAACGTAATAGTTCGATTACTATTGGTCCAACCATAACCTTCACCACTCCAACTACAACTTGGTCCTTCTTTATCAACATAGACACTTGCTGTTTTACTACAAGTAGTTGTATTACCAACCGCATCACTAATAACATAACTTAAACTAGCTGTACTCGTTGTTCCCCTAGTATAAATCCAACTATTACCACTATTAGTTCCTATACCACTACCACTATTTACATCGGAGCCTTTTAACGTAATAGTTCGATTACTATTGGTCCAAGTATTATTTTCACCACTCCAACTACAACTTGGTCCTTCTTTATCAACATAAACATTAACCGTTTTCGTACAAACTCGACTATTACCAACCGCATCAGCAACCGTATAAGTTAAACTATCCGTTTTGGTTGTTCCTGAAGAATAAGTCTTAGGGAAATTAGAACTACTACCACTACCATTATTTACATCAGCACCTTTTAACGTAATAGTTCGATTATTTCTTGTCCAAACACTATCTTCGCCACTCCAACTACAATTTGGAGCTTCTTTATCGACATAAACGCTAGCTGATTTACTACAAGTTTTGGTATTACCAACCGCATCACTAATCGTCTCACTTAAAGCTATAGTACTTGTTGTGCCACTAGTATAATTCCAATCTTTCGAATAACTACTGCCACTACCATTATTAACATCGACACCTTTTAACGTAATAGTTCGATTATTTTTCGTCCAAGAATTACCTTCACCACTCCAACTACAATTTGGGGCTTCTTTATCGACATAAACATCCGCGGTTTTACTACAAGTAGTAGTATTACCAACCGCATCACTAATAACATAATTTACTTTAGATGTAGATGTTGTTCCGGATAAATAACTCCAACTATTACCATTATTAGTTCCCATACCACTACCATTATTAACATCGACACCTTTTAACGTAATAGTTCGACTATTTTTGGTCCAAGTATTACCTTCACCACTCCAACTACAACTTGGTCCTTCTTTATCAACATAAACATTAACCGTTTTCGTACAAACTCGACTATTACCAACCGCATCAGTAATCGTATAAGTTAAACTTTCTGTTTTCGTGGTTCCTGAAGTATAATTCTTAGGGAAATTAGAACTACTGCCACTACCATTATTAACATCGATACCTTTTAATGTAATAGTTCGATTATTTCTTGTCCAAACACTTTCTTCACCACTCCAACTACAATTTGGAGCTTCTTTATCGACATAAACATCTACCGTTTTCGTACAAACTCGACTATTACCAACCGCATCAGTAACCGTATAAGTTAAACTTTCTGTAGTAGTAGTTCCAGCTGAATAAGTTTTAGGAAAATTAGAATTACTACCACTGCCATTATTAACATCGACACCTTTTAACGTAATAGTTCGATTATTACCCGTCCAAGTTTTATCTTCCCCAGTCCAACTACAATCAGGAGCTTCATTATCAATATAAACATTAACATCTTTTTCACAAGTTGTTTTATTCCCCGCTGCATCAGTTATTTCATAACTTAAATGGGAACTACCAACTGTCCCAGTGCTAAATGTTTGACTAAATGAAGATGTGCTACCACTTTCATTATCTACACCCTCTAAAGTAATAGTTCTACTTCCTTTAATCCACGATTCACTTTCACCACTCCATTTACAAGTAGGGGCTACTTTATCAACTCTTGAAACTTCAATAGTTTTAGTACTTATATCTTCACTTAAATTTCCTACATTATCTTTTACACATACATAATATTTTCCATTATCTAACTCTTTTTCATAATTATCTACTCCCGCAACATAAGAAGCATTTTTACAATCATTACTTGTTCCAATATAATATCCGTATACTCCTGAACCATTTCTATCTGTAGCACTTACTTTTACCTTTTTATTTTTATTGACATAAACTCCTTCATTTTCCACTTTAGTTTCATCAGTAAAAACAACCGGGCTTTGTTTATCTATTTTAACGCTTGTTCTAGCTTGATAAATAGTTCCACTTTTTAAAGCAACTTCTACACTATATGGCGTATTCATAATTTGAGAAGCCGTAACTAATTTTTCTTTTTTACTATCAAAGTCCCCATTAACAATAACGTCTTCTCTTCCACCATTACTTATCCAAGTTATTTTAGCAATATTATTTTTATCAATAGTTGTATCTTTAAAGCTTAAAAATAAACTTAAATTATTTTTAGTCCATTCATTAGCTTGAACTTCTTTTCTTGAACCTTCTTCATACTTAATAATTTCCAAGTTAATATTTCGTACATCAACATTGCCTAAATCACATTCTTCATCTTCACTATATTCAGCATAATAATTATTATTATCAAATCTTATTGTAACTAAATGACAATTTAAAGAAGAATTATCAACAGGATTTTCAACTTTGCCTTCATTAGTATCCGCAGGCAAATAACCTTTTTCCATTAATTCATTAACATTGGTTGTCAAATATCCTGTATCTGATGCATAATTAGCTGCCGCTGTTTCAATTCGACTTATTTTATTTTCTAAAGCCGTTTGTTTCATCTTTAATGAAACATTTCCATAACCGATTGTTGCTAAAGTTGTAAGTATTGATAACACTACAATTGAAGCTAACAATTCTACTAAGGTAAATCCTTTTTTCATTTATCATCACTCTACTTTTTTCCATTATATAATAAATTTTCCATTAAAAAAAGTCAAAATTCACATTTTCTTGACTTTTAAGTAATTTATTTTTAATCCTTTACTTTTAAATTTTTGTTCATATTCGGTTTCAATATTAGAAATATTCGTATTAGCTAAATCTAAAGATACTTCTAAAAACTCATAACCAAAATTATTTAAATTCTTTAAACTACTGGCAAATAAGATTAAATTATCGGTTTTTTGAATGATTAATTTTTCTGCTTTAAAAATATTTTCATATATATTTAAGAAAAAAGGGCTTGTTAAACGGCGATTAGCATGTCTATTTTTGGGCCAGGGATCCGAAAAATTTAAATATAAACAATTTATTTCATGAACAAATATATTAGCTAAATTTTTAGCATCCGCAACTATAAATTTTAAATTAGGTAAGGCTTCCTCTTCCATTTTTTCTAAAGCCCTTATTATAATACTTTCATATTTTTCTAACCCAATAAAATTAATATCGGGATTATTCTTGGCCATTTCATAAATAAATTTACCTTTACCTGTTCCAATTTCTAAATGAAGGGGATTATCATTATTAAATAACTCTTTAAATTTATGACAATATTTTTCGGGTTCTAAAATAATATATGGGGATGCTAAAATTTTTTCATGAGCATCTTTTACATGTCTTAAACGCATATTTATCACTACTTTCTAAACTAAAACATATATTAAAATAAAGGGAGGATTTGTAAATGAGAAAGGATCGCAACACCTTCTTTAGTGAAGCTGGATTTAATCAAAGTAATTTTATACCTAACTATCCTATGGGAGGCAATTTAAGTCAAGCTCAAGCAAGTCAAAGTTTTTATTCGGGACCTGCCCCATTAATGAATCAAGGAATGAATAATTATGGTGGTAATGATTACATGAGTGAAATTGAATCCAGATTATCTAAAATTGAAAGACAATTAAATCGAATGGATGCTAGAATTAATAAACTAGAAACTAAAGGGTTAGTTTCCACGGAAAATTATGATAGTACTACGAATAATATGTATATGCTCTAATCAATGCTTACCTTATTAAGGGTAAGTTTTTTAATTATTTTATTTAAATAAGATTTACCAAATATATCCGTTAAAATGCCCATTTTATAAGCGATTGTTAAATAAACAATGGCCCCGGCAAGACTATTAACCGCGATATAAAGAATACAAGATAAACGACTTTCGAGATTAACATTTAAAATTAATTTTAAACCTAAGACAGTCATAATCATAAATATAGTTGGCACTAAGATTTTAAATGTTGTTTTATAAGTTTCTTGATATTTTAAATGATGTTCTTTCTTTAAAGTACCTAAAGCAATTATAATCCCCGTAGTATAGCCTAAAAATGTCGCCACAATCGCTCCTAAGAAAGGTGGTAATTTTAAGTAATTAAATAATAACATCATCGGAATATCTAAAGCCATATTGGTTATAAAAGAACCAATCGTACTTAAATAAACCGCTTTAAATTTATTAACTCCTTGTAAGGTGGAAGATGCCACCGTAAATAAGTTAAAAACTAAGGAGACAAAGATATGTAAAGAGAAAATTAATGGTCCATAAGTACTTACGCCATAAAAGACACGCCAAACACTTTTCGAAAGCAAAGCAAGACCGACACACATTGGAATACAAACGACTAAAATTATTTGTAAAGCTTTATTTAATTTATCGTTAACTTCTGACCATTTATTTAAAGTATAAGCACCAACAATCGTGGGAATTAAACTCGTCGTCATCCCAATTGCCACTGAATTCACAATCATACTTATTTTCGCACTCCAAGTGGTAATTGCTGTCGCGGCAAACTCAATCGTTGCTGGTTCAACTCCAATTTTTTCTAAAGTTCGAAAGATTAAAACCATATCGCCAAAATTATTAATCGAAGCCGCAATAGCAATTATAATAAAAGGAATAGCATAAGTAATAATTTTTTTACCTATTTCTTTATTAGTAATTTTATCTTGAGGATATGTTTTATCTAAATTTAAAACTTTTTTATTTTTATGCATTTTAATTATAATGTATAAAACCGCGGAAACTCCTCCAGCACAAGCCCCAAAAACGGCAATTCCAATTGTAGTTGTTAAGGATAAATTAAATACTTTTAAAGCTAAAAAACTTCCTAAAAGAATAAAGGCAATTCTAATTATTTGTTCGATTACTTGACTAAATGAAGGAATACTAATGATATTATGTCCTTGTAAATAACCTTTGGTAATACTTAAAAATGGAATTACTAAAATAGCAAAGGAAACCGCCCGAATAACCAAAGCAACATCATTAATGCTTGTACCACCTTCTAAGTTACCTAAAATTAAAGAAGCAATAGGTTTAGCAAAGATAAATAAAATTAAAAAGATAATAGCCGAAATAAATGTACAAATCTTTTTCCCTATTTTATAAGCTCTTATTTTGGCATCATACATTTTTAACGTATTAAATTCTTTAATTACTTTACTAATCGCAAAAGGTAAACCAGCACTAGAAATATCTAAGAAAATAATATAAATATTATAACCATAAGCATAAAGATTACTTCCCGCTTCCCCCACTAATTGATAAAAGGGAATTACATAAAGCATGCCCATTATTTTGGTTATAAAAATAGCAATAGTTGCAATAACGGTTCCTTCAATAAACGAACTTTTTTTCAAATTTCATCACTTCATTCTTTCGGATAATAAATTATCATCGCGGAAAAACAATATATTTGTTCTTCTCCACAAACAGAGATAGCCACTTGATACTTGATATCAATTATATCACTATTTATACTACTTAAAAAGGCATTTACACTTTTTTCTAAATCTTTTTCATGGGATTCATCAAATAATTTTACTTTCATCGTTTCTTCACCTATTTTAAATTAGCATAATTTATGTAAAAATTTTGGCGAAAAAATTAACCTTTTCTAGGAAGATTAACATATTTTTCCTAGAAATTGGCAAAGAAAAAACCCAAAAAGGGGTTATTTAACTACAATGTTGACAATTTTATTAGGAATAACAATTATTTTAACAATTTCTTTATCCGCAATATATCGTTTAACATTTTCTTCATTTAAAGCTTGTTCTTTTATTTTTTCTTCAGTTTCATTTAATAAAATATTGATTGTTCCTCTTAATTTACCATTTACTTGAACACCAATGGTAATTTCTTCATCAACACATTTTGCCTCGTCATATTCGGGCCAAGTAGATTCACAAATTGGTTTACCTAACTTACATATTTCATTTAGTTCTTCTGTTACATGAGGAGCAAAAGGATTTAATAATTTTAATAACACTAAATATTCATCTTTCGTAAGATTATCTCTTTCACTATATTTATTTAATAATGTCATTAAAATAGCTATAGCCGTATTAAATTTCATGGCTTCGATATCTTCACTAACTTTTTTAATTGTTTTATGAATTAATCCTTCTAATTCACTACTATAACCTTCTTTATCAATTACTTTATCTTTTAAATTATAAACTCTATCAATAAATCTAGATACACCTTTAATAGATGATTCATTCCATGGTGCTTCTAATCCATATTCACCCATAAATAAGATATAAGTTCTTAAAGTATCTGCGCCATATTTATCTACTATATCGTTAGGATCTATTACATTACCTTTACTTTTACTCATTTTTTCACCATCAGGTCCTAAAATAAGTCCTTGAGCTGTTCTTTTTTGATAAGGTTCCTTAGTAGGTACTAAACCTAAATCATATAAGAAATGATACCAAAATCTTGAATAAATAACGTGTCTTGTTACATGTTCCATACCACCATTATACCAATCGACATTCATCCAATATTTAAGTTTATCAAATGATGCGAATTCTTTATCATTATGGGGATCAATATATCTTAGGAAATACCAAGAAGAACCAGCCCATTGAGGCATTGTATCTGTTTCTCTTTTAGCATCCCCACCACATTTAGGACATTTACAGTTAACAAATGACTCTATTTTAGCTAATGGGCTCTCTCCATCTTGTCCAACTTCAAAATTATCAACTTCTGGTAATTTTAATGGTAATTCTTCATAAGGTACAGGTACATCTCCACAATGAGGACAATGAATTATGGGAATTGGTTCGCCCCAATATCTTTGACGATTAAATGCCCAATCTTGCATTTTATATTGAATAGCTTTTTCTCCAATACCTTTTTTAGTTAAATATTCTATCATTTTACTAATTGATTCTTTTTTATTATTTAATCCAGTTAAAACGCCAGAATTAATCATTTCTCCATCACCTGTATAGGCCTGTTTAGAAATGTCGCCACCTTTAATTACTTCTATTATTGGTAT
This sequence comes from uncultured Bacilli bacterium, assembly GCA_947589195.1. Classification (GTDB taxonomy): domain Bacteria; phylum Bacillota_I; class Bacilli_A; order RF39; family UBA660; genus MGBC108787. Next base: position 25,787 of record CANPZX010000005.1, read on the forward strand.
ATTAAATTTTTTAGCAAAATCATAATCTCTATCATCATGGGCAGGCACAGCCATAATCGCACCGGTTCCATATCCCATCATAACATAATCGGATAAATATATAGGTATTTCTTCATTATTAACGGGATTAATAGCTGTTAACCCGATAATTTTTACTCCGGTTTTATCTTTTACTAATTGAGTTCTTTCAAATTCACTTTTATGACTAGCTAATTCTCGATATTTATGAATTTCATCCATATTACTAATTATATCTTTATTTTTATCAATTAATGGATGTTCTGGAGCCATAACCATAAATGTTACTCCATATAATGTGTCAGGTCTTGTTGTATATATTCTTAAATTATCATCAATTTCTTTTATCTTAAAATCAACAAAAGCTCCTTCTGATTTACCAATCCAATTTTCTTGTTGGACTTTAATATTTGGTAAATAATCAACTTCTTTTAATCCCTCTAATAATTTTTCGGCATAAGCAGTTATTCTTAAATACCAAACATCTTTTTCTTTTTGAACTATTTCCGTATGGCAAATATCACATTTTCCTCCTTGAGAATCTTCATTAGATAAAACTACTCGGCAAGAAGGACAATAGTTTACTAAAGTTTTATCTCTAAAAACTAGACCATGTTCAAACATTTTTAAGAAAATCCATTGGGTCCATTTATAATAAGATGGATCCGTTGTATCAATTACTCGATCCCAATCAAAAGAAAAACCAACTTTTTTTAATTGTTCGGCAAAGATTTTAATATTTCTATCCGTTAATACTCGGGGATGAATATTCTGTTTAATTGATGAATTTTCTGTAGGAAGCCCAAAAGCATCATACCCAATAGGGAATAAAACATTATATCCCTCCATTCTTCTTTTTCTTGCTACTACTTCAAGTCCTGAATAAGCTTTGATATGCCCTAAATGCATCCCTACTCCTGATGGATAAGGAAACTCCACTAATGCATAAAACTTCTTTTTATCACTATTATCTATAGCTTTAAAACTTTTATGTTCATCCCAATATTTTTGCCATTTCTTTTCTATTTCTTTAAAATTCATTTTTAATCTCTCCTTTGTTTTTTTAATAAATGACGTCCATATATTTCATTAATACTATATATTAAAGCAAATAAGAGGACAAAGCCAATAATTAATTGAAAAAATATATTAAATTTTAAATAAGTTATAAATGTAGCAACACTGGCTATAATAAAACTATTTATTAAAGATATATATAAAATTTCCTGTTTATAATTTATTTTCTTTTTATCTAATTTAAACTTATAAATTAAATAATTCATTTCCCCAATTTTATCATATTTTTTCTTCTTAACTTTTCTTAATTTACTTAAATAATTAAAAATAAAAATTATAATAAATAAAATGAGAAAAAATGAAATTATAAACCCTGGACTATTTATATTCATCATTTATCTATCCTTTCTTTAAATAAAAAACACGACATTCCCCATAAGGACGAGAATATCGTGGTACCACCTTAATTCCTAGTAAAACTAGCTTTATTGCCCTATAACGGAAGACAAACCATAAGCTCTAAAAAGCAAGTTCATAAACTCTATTTTATTCATTTTCACCAACCATGAACTCTCTTTAAAAATATTATTTACTACTACTCTTTTTTTCAACACTTTAGTGTATTATATTAAATATTTACTAGATATTCAAGAACAAATTAACAAACGGATTTACCAAAGTGACTTTTTTATGTTATTATGTATTTGTCAAGGATACCTTGCATAAAATAAAAAAAGATACATTTGATTGGGTAAATCAGATGTTTTTTATTATCTAAATAGTAAGGTGATTACTACAAAGAATAATAGCAGGATTATAATAAATAGAGATATTTCTCTTTTAGTTAACCACCACCTTCCTCTTATCTTTTGATAAATAGAAAGGGAAAAAACACCTGATATATTTCAAATGTATCCATAAAAATTATGTCAAACGCTTCTTCTTAACACAAGATATCTACTCTAAATTTCTTGGATATATTCTAATAATTTTAAAAACATGCGAATAAATAAACTCCCTAAACCAGATTTTCTTAATTTTCTAATTTCAATTCTTTTTTTATTTATTTCTAATTCACTAAAGAAAATACTAGCAATTTTTTCTTTTAATTTAGTTTCAATTTGTAAATCACTAATAATTGAATCAACATCTTCATTAATAATCCGTACTGCATCTATTTCAATATCTTTACCTTTACAATTTATTGTAAGTTGCGAAGTAGTTGAAATATTCTCTACTTCCACAATAAAATCATTATCTTCGATATAACTTTTAGTTGGTACTTCACTTTTATCAACATGCGCAATAACTTCATCTGCTTCTCTAGTATTTCTAAAGCGAATTTTATAATTTCTTTTCGGTGGAATAAGCCCACTTTTTCCTTCAATAGGTCTAATTATTAATGTATAGTTATTAGCTAAATAGTTATAATCAATATCTGTCATTATATAATAACCTTGTTCAAAAAGAGAGGAATAACCATCATCTTCATATAATTTAAATACATTACTTTTTCCAGGGAAAACATGAATTTCCATATCTTTAGGTGAATTAGTAACATTTATATTTTCTTCTAATGTTGCAAGAGGAATAATAGAACCGGCTTTCGCAAATATCGGATAATCTTCATCTTTATAGAAAGTAACATAACGTTTATTACCTATAAATTTTTTTCCTGTTTTAAAATCGTACCAAGTACCTAATGGTAAGAAAATACTTTGAACAGTTCGATTCATAACTAAGTCTTTTTTAGTAGTAATTGGAGCCACGAATAGTTCACTACCAAAATAGTATTCATTCCGGTAATTAGGTTCATCATAAATTTCCGGAGTTAAATAATAAAGTGGTTGAACAATTGGTAAACCCGTTTGATGATAGCGATACGCTTCCGTATATAAATAAGGAATAAGGCGATGACGCATCGTACAATAATCTCTTACAATATTTAAAGTATTAAAATCCCATCGCCAAGGTTCTCTTTTATAATAATGACCATTCTTGGCACTAAAGCGAAAAATAGGGCTAAAAGTTGATAATTCAACATATCTTACATATAGTTCTTTATCCTCAATCCCATCTTTATAACCCCCAACATCATGACTCCACCAAGAAAGACCTATATTACTTGATAAAGCATTCCAAAATGGTACTACTTTTAAAGTATCCCAACTAACAATAGTTTCCCCGGAATAATGAATTGGAGTCCGATGCGAAGCCACCAAAGGATTACGAGATAATATTAAACCTCGTCTATTTTTATCTTTAATATAATTATTAAAATGATAATAATTTAAAACGCTTAACGTATTTAAATCTTTCGGATTATAGGTATCAATCCAGAAAAAATCAACACCTAAATTAGTTAATGGATCAATTATATTATCAAAATATTTAAGTAAAAAATTATGATCATAAACATTAAAAGGAATAGTTTGTTCACTTAAAATATTTAAACTTTCCCGCATTAAAGCACTACGTTCTTCTTTTGGACTAATTCCGCCCATTGGGTCAAGAGCAAGTCCTACTCTTACCCCTCTTTCATGCATATAATTTAAAAATCCTGAAGGACTCGGAAATAATTCTTTATTGAACGTAAATCCAGTCTTATTAAGCCCAACATCTGTATGCCAATTATGACCTAAAAGTAAAACTGATAAAGGAATTTTATTCCGGGAAAAATTAGTAAGTAAAGTTTTCGTATCTAAAAAACTATAAGCTTCATCTTTATGCCACCATATTCCTAAAGCATACCTTGGAATTAAAGCTGGTCTACCCGTTAGGCTAAAATAGTCTCTTAAACATAAGCCAAAATCTTTTCGATACATAAATAGATATGTATCAACCCGATTATTCTCTGGTCTTACCATTTCCCCATTCTCGGTAATAACTAACGTCTTTGAATCATCAATTGAAACAAAACCATCTGTTGAATATAATCCTTTAACTAATTTAGGTTTGGTACTATCCTCATCTAAACTAATGCTTGGAGCTTTAAAATTACGGGCTTCCGGATGATTAAAATACCATTCTTTATCTGTATTAAGTAAAGCCACTTTAAAATTAGCATCGGGGGCAACAACAGAAGCACTAAAAGGTTTTTCTTTAACATAACTTAAACGAAAATATTTAGTTGATATCTCTAAAAATTTTGTGTCCTCTTGAACCGTAAATACTGGTAAAGGAAATTTTCGATTAATAACTCTTTCCGTTAAACCATCAAAAAAAACCCCATTCTCACTATACTCTAAACGAACTAATCTTTCTGTTAAAATAGTAATTCGATATTTCGTTCCCTTAAAAATAGCTTTATCATTAGCTACTCCATTTTGATAATTAAGTTTAAATTGAACACCATCATTAGCCATATAATCACCCTTTACTCTAAATAATTTTATCATAACTCCTCATATATTACAATTTTAAAAATAAGATAAATTTTTGATATAATAAAAAAAGGTGAGTTATATGCATAATATTTTTCCTTATACTTTCGATAATAAAAGATATCATACTTTAAATTATCATTTAAAAACTACTTTTCAACATAAAGTATTTAAAGTAAGTTTAAATGCCTCTTTTTCTTGTCCTAATTTTAAAAATAATATGGGATGTATCTTTTGTTTACATGGTAGTAATGATTATGATATTAAAAAAAATAATGATTTAGTTAAACAATTTAAGGAAATAAGAGATATTTTAGAAAAGAAATGGCCTAATAGTTATTATATTGGTTATTTTCAAGCAAATACTAATACTTATGCTCCCGTAAGTGAATTAAAAAGCAAATATGAAAGTATTTTAGCTTTAGATAAAGTAATTGGGCTTTCGATTGCCACTAGAAGTGATGCTATTGATGATGAATGTTTTAAATATTTATGTGAATTAAATAAAAGAACTTATTTAACTATTGAGTTAGGTTTACAATCAAGTAATGATAATACTTTAAAATTTATTAATCGGGGTCATGATGTAGCTAATTTTATTAAATGTGTAAATAAACTTAAGAAAGCTAATTTAAGAGTAGTTGTTCATATTATTAATGGTCTACCTTATGAAACTAAAGAAGATATGTTAAATACCATCAAACTTTTAAATAATTTAAAGATTGATGGCATCAAAATTCATATGCTTTCTGTTTTAAAAAATACCGAATTAGCAAAAATTTACCACAAAGAAAAATTTCATATTCTTACTAAAGAAGAATATATTGATATTGTTGTTGATCAGTTAAGACTATTAAATCCTAAAATTGTTGTTCATCGCATTACCGGAGATCCTAAAATCACCGATTTAATTGCCCCGACTTGGTTAATAAAAAAATTTGGTGTTTTAAATGATATTGATAAAGAAATGGTTAAAAGAGATTGTTATCAAGGCGATAAATTTAATAATCATAAAGAATAATTTTTTCAATTTTAAAACCTTTTAATTTTATATTTAATAATGTATTTTCATCTACTTTATTTTCTAAATAATTGATATTTTTATTAATAAAAGATTTAATATCTCGTTCTAAATTAGGAGCATTTATATTCATACATATATTAGTAGTACAAACTTGTTTTATCTTTTCTTCTAAATGATTATCTTTAATATAATTTATTAAATTTTTTGAATTAACATTATCTAAATAAAGAATATTCCATTCCAAAGCACTATAAGCTTTAAAAGTATTTAATGATAAACAAACTAAAAAGATTATTATTAATAAATACTTTTTCATAACTTTTCACCTATTTATAGTTTGATATTTTAATTTTAAAACAAACTTAAAAAAAGATAATTTTTCTTACCATTATTTGGTAACAATTATCTTTTTTTTTCTTTTACTTTTAATAAAATCTAAATTAAATAAATTATTAATTATAAATTGTAACATATCTATTGCTTCAATTTTATTATTAGCTTTTATTTCATAACAATTAGGCATAAAAGATATTCCTTCATATTTATCACTTAACCATATATTAATTAGAATACTACCATCAATATCCGCTAAAATAGCTAATAAATAATAACATATTTGCCAAATATTTTCTTTATTATTTGTCCATTTATTCATAATGTTACATAATTCTTCAAAATTACATTTTTCTAAAACTTTTTCATCTATATTTAAAACTTTTAATTTCGAAATCATAAATTTTTTTAAATAAACATTTACGATATTAAATTTATCTGAAACATCTAAAGAACGAAATTCTTCCAATTTTTCTTGATTAATATAATCAAAATAAGAAACTTTAGCTTCTTGTAACATTTGATAAAATTTTTCATCTTTTATTTCATTAGTTGTAATTAACATTAACATATCTCGATTAATTGTTTCAGTTTTAAAATCCCAATTTTGTTGTTTCATTTTACTTCCTCATTCAAATACATTATATCAATATCCACATCGCCATCTATTCCTTCAATTTGACCATCATTACAGATTTGCCAGAAAGTATAATCCCCTTGATAATTAGTTTTTTTAGTATAATGAGCTAACCATATTTGATAATCAACTGGAAGCCATAATCTTTCTAAATATATTTTACTACTATAAAGCATTCCTTGATAACCAGCATTTTCGATTTCTTTTAAGAAGGCATTAGCCATATTAGTTAAACTATAAAAACTTAAATGATAATTATTAAATGAGTCCCAATTTTCCCAATCAAAGGCAATTGGTAAATTAACTTCATATCCTTTTATTTGTTCTAAAAGCCATAAAGCATCATTTTTAGCTTCTTCTTCACTACTAGCATAAGAATAAAAATATAAACCCACATCTATTCCAAGTTCATTGGCGGCTTTAATGTTTTGTAAAAACTTAGAATCAACATAATAATCCTTATTAGTTCCAACAGTTCCCCCTACTTTAATTATAATAAATTCAACTCCCGCTTCTTTTATTTTCGTAAAGTCAATATTACCCTGCCAACCTGAAACATCTAAACCAATTTTAGTTTTTTTAGTTTTAAAATTTTGGTAAACATCTAAAAAATTAGTTTTACTTGGAGTTGACGAATTAGGTTTAGATGATGAGCTTTTAGGCCGATCAATTACTTTTAAATTAAATTTAATTAAATTTTCGTTATGTGAGCGATCTGTTGCCTTAAAAACTAAAGGATATGTTCCTGTTTTATTAATATCATACTCTCCTTCAATTATACATTCAGGGTTATTATCTTCATTATCGCCACATAAAATACTTTCATAATTAAAACTATTACCTTTATATATTGTATAACTACTATTAAGCCAAACAACTGGTGGTACTGTATCAACAACCTCAATAGTAAAATGATATGGTACTTTAATATTTTCCTCATTTATAAACTCTAAATTAATATCTTTAGTACCAATACTTTTAGTATCTATTTCAAAATCATTTATTATAGTTCCATTAATACTAGTAATAAAATCCGATACTTTAGCTTGACTTAAAAATTCTATTTTTAAATTATCTACTAAAGTTACTTCTACTTTAGCATGCTTTATTCTTTCATATTTGTATAATCTAACTAAAAAATATCCTATAATACTTAAGATAATCACTGATATAATAATGATTAAATAATTCTTTTTTTTCATGCATCCAACCTCACTATATACATTTTATAATATTTTAGCCCCAAGTAGCAATATTTATTATATTTATAGCCAATAAAAACGACTATTTAAAAGTCGTTTTATATTGGTAATTCAAATTTCCTCAAATATAAAATTAATATGGTGCACCCAAAGGGAGTCGAACCCCTAACCTTTAGATCCGTAGTCTAACGCTCTATCCAATTGCGCTATGGGTGCATTTCTTTAAAAGACAATAATATTATAGTATAGGCGTAAAAAAAAATCAACCTTCTTTAAAAAACTATTTTAAAGAAGGCTTTTTAGGGTTTTTATCTAAATATTTTTTCATACTATCAATAGCATTTTTTTCTTCATCATAAAATATTTTATCAGATCCACCCAATTCTTCAATATGCAGAATAGAATTTAAACACTTAATATTTAATTTAAAATCATTATTTCGAACTGAAGTAATTTCTAGCTCATCTAAATCATCTAAATAAATAATTTTTTTATGCTCATTTTCAGCAATTATTTTCATGGTTTTAATCTTCTCTTTCTATATTGTTAAAAATATCATCATCAAAAAATTCTTTCAGTTTAATATCTAAACCTTCACATATGCGAATAATAGTTAACATTTTCGGATTTTTTGATTTTCCGTCAATTAAATTTTGCACTGTACTTTGAGTTAAGCAACAAATTGATGCAAGTTTATTTATTGATATATTTTTTTCATCACATATTTTTAAAATCTTTTGAGATACTGCACTAGCTAATTTCATATTGATCACCTTTACATTTCAAGTATACCAATTAAATCTTCAAAATTATTAACCATACAACGTTAAAATGCCTTATAAAATAGGGTTTTTTCATAATTTTTACGTCAACATTATAAATAATTTGACCCTTAGTAATTTGTCGAAACAAGTCTTAAATTACTATTTTTTACTTAATGCAAAAGTTATTTTTAAATGTAAAGTTCAAAAAAAAAATACTAAATTTTAATTAGTATTTTCAATTTAAAATATAAAAACTCGGGATAATCCCAAGTTAATATTCAAGATGGTGACCCGCTCGAGATTCGAACTCGAGACCCTTTGATTAAAAGTCAAATGCTCTACCGACTGAGCTAGCGGATCAAAAATATAATGGCTGCCTCGGGTGGGCTCGAACCACCGGAATGTCAGAGTCAAAGTCTGATGCCTTACCACTTGGCTACGAGGCAATAAATTAAGAAATGGTGGAGGGACATGGATTTGAACCATGGAACCCGAAGGAACAGATTTACAGTCTGCCGCGTTTGGCCACTTCGCTATCCCTCCGTAACCTTTTTTTATGGTGCCGACAGAGGGAATCGAACCCCCAACCTACTGATTACAAGTCAGTTGCGCTACCAATTACGCTATGTCGGCATAAAAAATGGTGGGCGCTATAGGACTCGAACCTATGACCCCCTGCTTGTAAGGCAGGTGCTCTAACCAACTGAGCTAAGCGCCCCTGTACTGGACATAATCAACTATAACAAAAGAGTTTGATTATGTCAAGGATTTTACTTTATTTTTTTCATAAATTTTAAATATTTAGGACAAAAATTAATTATTTTTTTTAATTATTTACAAAGTAAACGCGATACCAAACTAAGAAAACATAAATATTATAAATCTTCCGCCCATTATTTTTGATATTATTATAATGATCGGTTAATAACTCATTAATATATTTTTGATCAAAAAATTCCCTGACGTAGTCTTTATTAAATTCTTCTTTAATTAATTTATAATACTTTTCTTCTCTAATCCATTTGGAAAATGGCACGGGAAAACCTAATTTTCTTCTTTTAGACCATTCCTCTGGAATTCTTCGATTAGCAATATCCCGAAAAATACATTTGGTTTCTTTCTTTTTTACTAAATACTTAGTCGGAATACTTTTAGCATAATTAAAAACACAAATATCTAAAAGCGGAACCCGTAGTTCTAAGGAATTAGCCATCGTCATCTTATCAGCTTTTAATAAAATATCTTGGGGAAGCCAAAAATGCATATCAATATACATTTTTTTCGTTATTTCATCTTGATCTTTAACCACATCATAATAAGGTTTAATGACATCACTAATCATTTCATCGCTTTTTAATTCATCATTTAAAATTAAATTAGCTTCTTCTTCACTCATATATGTTCCATGCCCAATATAACGTTCATAAAATGGTTTACCATATAATTTTAAAGTATTTTGACCGGGAAAATGGGGAAAAGGACTGACAACTTTCGCTACCATTTTACGAATCCCCAACGGGATTTTCCGATAAACTTTTAAAATACTCGGTTCGGCATATTCATTATATCCAGCAAACATCTCATCACTACCCTCACCTGATAAAACAACTTTTACTTGTTCCCGGGCTAACTTTGAAAGAAAATATAAAGGCACGGTTGATAAATTAGCATGGGGTTCATCCGTATAATACATAATTTTGGGGATTACATCAAAAAATTCTTCACTCGTAATCTTCTTTTGATAATTATTGATGCCTAATCTTTTAGACAAATCCGCAGCCAAACCAGTTTCATCGAATCCGGGAATATCAAAACCAACGGAAAAAGTTTTATCGGGTTTAGCAACACTGACAACATAAGATGAATCAACTCCTCCGGAAAGATAAGACCCAACTTCGACATCACTGGTAATTTGGTGATAATTAACTGAATCTTCTAAAATAGCGGTAAGTTCTTTACGATAAGTTTCATATGGTTTATTAGTTTTTAGATAATCTACTTTAAAATATTCTTTAATCGTTAATTTACCATTTTTATATTTAAAATAATGACCGGGTTTCAATTTAAAAACATTTTTAAAGAAAGTTTCTTCATGAACCGAATATTGAAATATTAAATACATTTTTAAAGCATCTTTATTAACTTTTTTTTGGAAATCGGGATGTTTAAGCATTGCTTTAATTTCGGAAGCAAACATAAAGTTATCTTTGGTTTTATAGTAATAAAAAGGTTTAATCCCAAAATGGTCTCTGGCTCCGATTAATTCATTATTTTTTTTATCATAAATAACAAAAGCAAACATTCCTCTTAACTTGGCAAATAATTTATCTTGATATTCTTGATAACCTAAAAGAAGAACTTCGGTATCAGTTTTGGTTCGAAACTTATAACCTTTTTTTATTAATTCAGTTTTTATTTCTTGATAATTATATATTTCCCCATTAAAGACTATGGCATAAGTCTTTTCTTTATTCCACATGGGTTGAATACCTTTATTAGATAAATCAATAATTGATAATCTTTTATGGCCTAAAGCTACTTCTTTATCAACATAATAACCTTCTTGATCTGGTCCCCGATGATTTATTTCTTGAGCCATTGCTTCAATTATTTTTTGTTTATCGGTTTTAGTTTTTTTATCGACAAATCCCACAATTCCACACATATATATATCCCTACTTCCAATAACTATTTTTATATTCTTTATAATAATGAAACCATCTTTTACGAAGCATTAAAAATCTTTTAAAGTTTTTATCAACTGGAGCATCCATCGGCTTTACGACATTCTTCCACATTTTTAAGGCTTCTTTTTTAAATTCTTTATTATCAATATATTTTTTTATAATGCCCTTGGGAACAAAAGATAGTAAAACTTTTTCCTTTAAAAAGACATAAGCACTTTGCCTATCATATAAGACATCATCAACAATTGTTTTTACTAAATTTTTACCTAAAGCACTTACATAATAACTACATCTTCCTTGCCGGGCATTAATTTCTAAAACTTTAAAATTATTATCTCTTAGATCATATTTCATGTCAATCTCCGCAAATCCACGATAATTAATTTTTTCCATGAACTTTTTAATTTCTTTTACTTGTTTTAAGACATTTCCCTTCGTGGTATTAAAACCATTAATTAAAACCGCGGCATTACCTACCATTGACTTAGTTCTTTCTTGTAAACCAATTTGGGCAAAACTTATAAATTCAACTTTGCCTTTCGTATTAACATATACGACAGCATCAAAAAGATTAGAATCATCTCCCGGAATAAATTCTTGAATAATTAATTTATCTTGATAACCACCCAAAATAATATTATTAATTATCGTTTCTAATTCATTTAAATTCCTTGCTTTATAAATTTTATGTTTATCACTAAATCTTAAATGATTATAACTTACAACATTACTAGGTTTAACAACAACCGGAAAGCTAAAATCTTTTATTTCTAAAGTAGGCTTTTTTTGACAATCATAATAGATGGTTTTCGGAAATAACAAATTTTCTTTAGCATAAGTTTTATAAAATTTTTCTTTATTAGTTAAACTTTTAATAATATTTATACTAGGAACAATAAAACGAAAACTATCATTTAATTTAGTTTGATTTTTAGATATAAATTCGGTATAAGTTTCATTTGTACTAATTAATATTATTTTTTTATGAGAATGCCTTTGGTGAAAATCATCTAAGGCTTTTAAAAATTCTTTTTCTTCCCATATTTTTTCATTATAAATAACTTCTAAAATATTAGAAAATTTGGTAAAGGCAAGTCTTTCTTTACCTAGTAAATAAGCTTTTTTATGATATGCTTCATAAGTACATCTTGCCATATAATAAGCATTGGCATCAGTTCCTAATATTAAAACTTCAAAGTCCATGTAAATCCCCCCTAGTATTTTATTTCAATAGTTTCATCTTCATTTTTATAAACCCGAACCACACGATTTTGAATTTGGTTAAATAAATGATAAGCATTGATATTTAATCGTTTACAAACACTTCTAATACTTATAGTATCACCAAATATTTCAATTTTTTCCCCAATTTTATATTTTTTATCACTAAAAACCATTAACATATCCATACTATCGGCAACTATTTCTAATAATTTACCTTTTATTGCTACATATTTAAAATCTTTCGTAATCCCATCGGCATAGCCACAAGGAATAGTAAGAATATAACCATCTTCTTTTACTTTATAAGAAGCACTATAACCAACTACTTCATCCTTTTTTACTTTACGGATACTTAAGATTTCCGAATACATTTTAAAAGTGGTTTGTAATTTTAAATTATTTTCTAATATAGCCGGGCTAAGATGATATTTTTTTATTTTTAGATTTCTTTTAAATTCTTGATAAGCTCCCCGTAGGCCATGGCTTTTGGGTCTACTATTACTAAAACCAAACATGACAATTCCTAGCCTTACTCCATTAACAAAAGGAAGTTTTTGGTGAGATACAAAAGTAATACTCCGATCAACATGAATTATTTTAATATTATTTAAATCAATATCTTTAACTAATTCTTGAAAAGTGTTTATTTGTTTATCATAATAAATATCACTAATGCCACTAGTAGCTAAATGGGTAAAAATACCTTCTACTTCGATTTTTTTTAGATTAGTTAAAATTTCATAAGTTTCTTTTACTTCTTTTCTTACTTTAAAACCTAGCCGATTCATTCCACTATCAATTTTCAAATGAACTTTTAATTTACCGATTAATTTAATTTTCGCAAGTTCTAAAACATAATCTAAATTTTCAATCATTATCGTAATATTATGATTAATACAATCATCAATATATTCTAAAGAAACTGGTTCTAAAACTAAAATAGGTATTTCTTCATTATATTTACGAATATCCATCGCTTCTTCTAAAGAAGATACCGCTAAATAATTTATCCCCGCTTTTATTAAATTATTTACAACTTTAATTCCATGATGATAACAATTGTTTTTAACAACCCCCATATAATATTGATAATCAGGATATTTAGTTATAATATCTTTAACATTACTTTCTAATATTTTTTCATCTATTTCTACATAAGTTTTTCGATACATTTTAGTCACCTTAAATTAATTATATCAAAAATTAGATAGCTCCAAAATAAAAATGTATCTTTCTAACATTAATTCGACAAAATTTAGCTTTTTTTCTTTTAAAATAAGTTTTTATGAATGATTTAAATAATGAAATTTTTGATAATATCAATGGCTTTAGTTTAGACAATGAACAACGAGCCGCGATTCTTACTAAAAGTAAGTATTCGATCATTGTGGCCGGGGCTGGTTCCGGGAAAACTTTAACAATGATTGGTAAAGTAAAATATTTAACAGAGGTTAAAAAAGTAAACCCTAAACATATTCTTTGCATTTCTTTTACAAATGAAGCTACTTTATCTTTAAAGCAAAAGTTAAATATTCCAGATATTGATGTTTTAACTTTTCATAAATTAGCCATTAAAATTTTAGGAATGAATAACTACGATTATGATTTAAGTGATGAAGATTTTTTAAACGAAATAATTACTAGTTTTTTTGCAAATGCTTGTTATAATCATAAATTTTTAAGGAAACAATTTAAAAAGTATGTTAAAAAATTAATTCTTTTTCCTAAAACTTATCAAAATATTATTAACGATAAAAGTTTTAAAGAAACCAAAAATATTATTAAAACTTTTATTAATTTATATAGTACTAATGATTTAAATAAAAATGATTTTGCTTTGTTTTTTAAGTCTTCTAAAAATCCTTTACTTTTTTTAATCTATGCTATTATTAATTTATATGAAAAAGAGAAATTAGTAAATAATTTATTAGATTTTGATGATTTAATTAAAACTGCTTCTAAGTTTATTCAAGAAGATAAAGTTATTCCTTATTACGAAGAAATTATTATTGATGAATTTCAAGATACTTCCCTTTTAAGATTAAATTTTATCAAAAAATTAGTTTTAAAAAATAATGCTAATTTAACCGTCGTGGGCGATGATTTTCAATCAATTTATAAATTTTCTGGTTGTGATTTAGATTTATTTTTAAATTTTCAAGATTATTTTCCTCAGGCAATTACTTATAAAATTCAAAATACTTATCGTAATAGTCAAGAATTAATTAATGCCGCGGGTAATTTTGTAATGCAAAATAAAGAACAAATTTTTAAAAAACTTACTTCGCATAAACATTTAGATAAACCTATTAAGTTAATTAAAGAAACTGATAAAACAACTACTTTATTAAAAACTATTAATTATATTTTAAAAAATTATGGAAAAGAAATCTTAATTTTAGGAAGAAATAATAATGATATTTACCATTATTTAAATAAAGACTTTCTTAAATGGCAAGATAATGGTTATTTTACTTATCAAAATTTAAGTTTACGCTATTTAACAGTTCATAAGTCTAAGGGATTAGAAAGCGAAAATGTAATTATTATTAATATGGAAGATAGTCCTTTAGGATTTCCTAGTCAAATTAAGGATCATAAGATTATTAAATGCATAAAAAAAGAAGAAAATTTTTTGTTTGCCGAGGAAAGAAGATTATTTTATGTAGCTCTTACGCGTACTAAAAATTATACTTTTATTCTGGTACCAAAAAATTCTTCTTGTTTTATTAAAGAAATAAAAAAGGATAAAGAAAATGTGGAATTTATAAAAATTAGTTAGTCAATAAGGAAGCGGGGACGCACACCAAACGAGCTGGATGCAACGTTCGCGCTGGCATGGCCATAGGTGTCGACAAAAGCAAAGCCCGCAGAGTTGGCGACCGCTTTTAACCAGTAGTTAAAACGTTGATTCTCATAACTATTAATAAATTCAGATTTAAGCTTAAATATCGCATACTGACGATTATCTATTCCTATATCATATCCACTACTTGACCAAACTGTTGAACCATACACATTTACTTCACTCATCAAATCTACTTGACTATCATACCAAGCCCATCCGGATGAAGCACCACCATTCGTTGTTCCAAACTGATTAGAACGTTTTTCATCATATTGGTCTGCAAGTAGATTAGTATATGTAATTACATTATCACCAAATACTGGTGTTATATATTCCGTTAGTATACTTGGTAAAGTTTCTTGTTTCATTTTACTTCCGACATAAGCTGCTATATTACTTCTTTCTGTCTTGTCTTTTGCTGTTAATTTTTTATCATTATAAACACTTCCTGTAGTAGCTGTATCATTCATACCTACATATTTTAATGGTTCAGCTGGAATTATCGTCGCATGACACTCTTTTAAATCAGTATATCCGGAATGTAAATAATTATTTAAATCGGCAATTAACCAGATTATTTCTTCATTATCTTTGATTGATTTAATATAATCTCCCACATAAATATCATCAAATCTACAACTACTTATTTGTTTATATAAATTTAATTCGTTATCAGTAGACAATTCTTTATAACTTGTTATATCTTTACCTCGGTAAGTATTTCTTCTTAGACTTACTCCCTCAGATAGATATTCTTTATATTGGTCTTCGGTTATTCCATTACTTTGAAATTCAATTGTACATTTCGTATCTTTCTTTAAATTATCGATTCTTAAATTCCAGGCATTATAATCCCATTTACCTATTACTTTATTATTACATACAACATTAGTTTTATATAAACCATTACCTCTTTCAGGTACTTTATCAGTAGGATTATCATCTAATTTAATAGCCAGTTTTATATCATAACCAAAATCTGGGACTACTCCTTTTATGACATTATACTCTTTTTCTTCCTGGTACAAAGCATATGTCCTATAGACTAAAATACCCCCCCCCCAGGATGGCTAGAGCACCTAGAGTTAGGAGGATATTTCTTACTTTTCTATTTTTCTTAAATCTCTCTAATTTCATTGTTATCCTCTTTTCTATTGTTATCTATAGTATAAAATAAATTAAGGCTAATTACAATATGATAAATTCTTTAGAAAAAATTATTTCTTTAGCTTATGGTTTTAAAGCCGTGATTGGAACTACATATATTCCATCATCTAATCTTTTATAAGCGTAATCAATCATCCCACTAATTACACACATAAATTTAGGTTTAATGTCGCAACTTTTGGAAAATTTAATTAAATTATTCGCAGCTTCTTCTATTTTACCCACACCTAATTTAACTTCTATAGCCCCATAAGTGCCATCACGTAATTCAACTATAGCATCCACTTCTTCACCTGTATTATTATCATGGAAATGATAAATATGACCACCTAAGTATTCAATATATATTCGCAAATCTCTTACTACTAAAGATTCAAACATAAAACCAAATAATTCTAAATCATTAATTAATTGTTCTTGTTTCAATCCTAAAACTGAACAAGCTAAAGATGGATCAACAAAATGTCTTTTAGCAGTTTTACCTACTCTTACACTTGAACGTATTTTTTCTGAAAAAGGTAGTTGATTTTGAAGTAAATGAAGATTACTTAAAACATTTAAATAATCCGCTACCGTATTTCTTGTAATTTGATATCGTACTTCTGTTGTATAGTTTTTAATATCATTTACTAACTTTTCATTAGTTACAAGTGTACTCTCATTTCTAGCTAATGATCTTAATAGCATTCTCATTTTAATTTTATCTCTAGCTACACCATCATAATTAATATCATGGTCTAAAATATCTTGGATGTAGCTTTCCGGTAATCTATAATAATTTTTACTATCATATTTTAAACTAGCTGGCCACCCTCCTCTTATAATTAAATCAGCATATTTAGGGATAGATGGTTTATTTTTTAAATTTACAGCTATATCTTTATTTTCAAACAAATCTGAAAGAGAAACTATTCCCTCCGAATCACCAGATTCATATAAAGACATTGTATACATATTTAATTTACAAATTCTCCCTGCTCTTGAATGAAAAATTTTATCAGGTCTAACAGGAACCGATGAACCAGTTAAAATAAATTTACCACTTCGACCATCCTCATCACACTTGGTTCTTACATCGTCCCAAATTTGTTCAATAGATTGCCATTCATCAATTAATTCAGGATACTCATTAGTATAGATTAGTTCTCTATTTATTAATGCTTTTTGATAATCAGAATTAGGATTATCAGATTTTGTTAATAAAACCGATGAATTGGCATGATTTAATGCTGTCCATGTTTTTCCACAATATTTAGGGCCCTCTATACTAATTGCTCCAAACATTTTCAATAATTCATCTATTTTATCATCAACTAATCTTTTAGTATAATTTTCTTTTGTTAAAGGCATAAATTATTCCTCCTCTTATATTAAAGATATCATATTTTATACTAAATTAATCAATAATCATTGTGCATTTAGCACAATATTTGTTGTGCAAATAGCATTAAATTTGCTGTGCATTTAACACAATATTTGCGTGTCAAATTATTTAATTAAGAAACGAGGACGGACGCCAAGCGAGGTGGATGCGCCGCACGTGCCGGCAAAGCCATAGTTGTCGACACGAGCAAAGCTCGTATATTCGGCGACCGCTTTTAACCAGTAGTTAAACCTTGTATTTCCATAACTATTTATAAATTCAGGTTTCAGACTAAATATCGCATACTGACGATTATCGATTCCGATATCATAACCGCTTGATGACCAAACTGTACTTCCATACACATTTACTTCGCTCATTAAATCTAACTTGCTATCATACCAAGCCCAGCTAGATGAAGCACCAGTTGTCACTCCAAGCTGATTCGAACGACTTGTATCCATTTGATCGGCTAGTAGATTGGTATATTCTATTATATGCTCATTAAAAACAGGCTGAATATATTGCTCTAAAATAGTTTTTAATGTTTCTTGTTTCATTTTGCTACCAACATAAGCCCCAATATTACTTTTTTCCTCTGTAGCTCCTAATGGTTTTAGTTTTAAAGTCTTATCTACTACCCCAGTTGTTTTTGTATCATTCATTTGAGCTGTACCTAATGTAGTTGCAGGTATTATTGTTGCATGACACTCTTTTAAATCCGTATATCCGGAATATCGATAGTTATTTAAATCAGCTATTAACCATGTGACTTCATGATTATTTTTATTTGTTTTTATATAATCTCCGACATAGATATCTTTAAAACTACAATCTTGTATTTGCTTAAATAATTCGCCATTTTCATATAAATCAGTTATATTTCTACCTCGATACGTATTTCTTCGTTTATTTACTCCTGCTTCTAAAAATTCAGAATACTCTTCTTCACTTAAGTTAGAAGTAAATTCTAAATTACATTTAGTTTCTTCTGTTATATTATTTAATTTTAAATCCCATTCATTATAATCCCATGAGCCGGTGGTACCACTACTACATTTCACTTTAGTTTTATATAAACCTCTTTCGGGGATTTCATCTCTTTCTTTACCATCTACTAAAATGGCTACTTTCATATTATTTATATTTTGATATTTTCCTTGGGTATAATTATATATTCTACTTACTAAAATACCCCCCCCCCC
>CANPZX010000006.1 GCA_947589195.1 uncultured Bacilli bacterium
TGTTAAAAATTTTCCATTTATCTTATAAAAATTACCAAAATTTTTAATTTTTTCTTTTATAGTCACAAAACTGTAACCTTTTAATAACAAATAAGATAGGGGAGAATAAGTCCCCTACTTTTATTTTTTCTAATGCAATAGGGGACTCTAACTCCATTTTTAGCTAAATTAATTATATAATGATTCATCCTAAATATATCAAACAAATTTTAATTAAGAATATAAGTTATTAATTAAAATTAAATTAGTAATTCATAATATTTAAAAAATTAATTAAATATACCAATAAAATTAAAATAACTAAAAAATAAGGTTTAATTTAAAGCAATCGAGAATCATTTAGATGGGTAATTATCCATCTCGATTTCAAATATCAAATTAATTGATAACCATATAATAGGTTAATTTAAATTAAAAATAATAATGAAATCAAAAATTAAATTAAAAGTATAAATTTTAAAATCTAATACTTATAATTTATTAATTATTAACTTATAATTTATTAATTATTAAATAAGAAAAGTAGGTAGTAATTAAATCCAAAATGGAGTACAATTAAGGTATCATATATGTTTAAATTTAAAAATTATATTGTTTCGCATAATATATATTATGTTAACTTCTATTTTGCAATATTTTAAACGTATATTTTAAAGGAGTTGTTTTAAATGCCTAAATGGCTAAAAATTCTTATTCATATCACCCTTCTATTTACCACTTGTGGTATTGGCAATATTATCTTTTATCTGGTTGATAAAAATGAAAAAAATATTGAATATGAACAAAATGATGATATTCCTAATAATTATTATCATAATTATCATAATAAAGTTTCAAGAAATTATATTCAAAAAGAATTTTTAAGCAATAATGAAAAAAATTTTTATAATAAATTGCAAGAATTAAATACTGATTATTTAGTAATCCCCCAAATATCTCTAGCTTCAGTTATTGATAAAAAATCTACTGAAAGATTTCATAATGAATTATTTAGAATTATTGATTTTGGTATATTTGATAAAAACAGTTTAAAATTACTTTTACTAATTGAATTAAATGACTCTAGTCATACCCTACCCGCTCGAAAAAGAAGAGATATACGTGTAAAACAAATTTGTAATGAAGCTAATATTAAATTAATTACATTTTATACTAATATGCCTAATGAAAAGGAATATATTATTAATCGCATTAAAACGGAAATTAAGAAATCTGATTTAGAAAATAATCAAATAATTTCTTAGAATATATATCATTACTTAAACTTTCAGGATGCCATTGCACACCCACAAAAAATCTTTTCGTTGGATCTTCAACTGCTTCTATCGTTAAATCTTCAGCAATTGCTACAATATTTAAATCTGTCGTCGTTATATGTTCTAAATGTCTACTATTAACTTTAATTTGTTTTTCACCTAATATTTTAGCTAATAAACTATTTTCTTTGATTTTAATATTATGAACATAATCATCATTACTTTGATGGTTTTTATTTTTTAAATATTCGATATCGCCATTTTTAAAAACACTCATTATTTGCATACCTAAACATATTCCTAAAGTTGGAATATCTTGTTCATATAAATATTTAGTTATTTTAAGGTCAATATCGTATAAATTAGCTCCCCCTGGTAAGATTACTCCCCTACACTCTTTTAAGGCCTCCTCTACCCTTCTAAATTCCTCATCATCATCCATACTATCAAGTATGACGGGAATTCCTATTACTTCAACATTATATTTTCTTAAATAACTTATTAAATCAGTTCTAATTCCATATAAATTATTACCTGTTTGACTAAGATAATCTCTTAAAATAATCCCTATTTTTGGCATATAATTCCTCCTAAAAGCAAAAATGTTGAATTAAAATTACGATAATTCCCATAATTAAACCTAGATAAATCAATTTATAATGGCCATATTTCTTTACCTCGGGAAATATTTCTTCAATAGATATAGAAATCATTATCCCAGCCACTAATAATAAAATAATACTAATTAATTGTTCGGTAATAAATCTTTTTAAAAAGATAAAAGCCAGAACTGCTCCTAAAGGTTCAGCTAAACCCGAAATAAAAGCATTTAAAATCGCTTTTTTCTTATTCTGGGTAGCATAATATATGGGTACCGCGATACTAATCCCTTCCGGAATATTGTGGAGCATAATCGCCAAACTTAATTTTAAACCCAAATTTAAATCTTGATAGGAACTTAAAAAGGTGGCAATCCCTTCGGGAAAGTTATGGAGCATTAAAGCAATCATATTTAATATGCCTAACTTATATAAATTATTATTTTGTTTTTCTTTACTTATTTTTAAATCTAAAATTTTGATAATAATAAACCCTAAAATAAAAGCGATAATAGTTGTTATTAAACTTCTTTTTAAATTATAATTAAGCATTAAATTAAAAAAAGAATTGGGAATTAAATCAGTTATACTAATTCCAATCATAATTGCTAAAGAAAAACTTAAGGCTAAAGTAATAAATTTTGTAATCTTTTCTTCTTTAATTTTAATAAAAATAACTAAAGCTCCCAAAACTGTCGATAAACCCGCTAAAGTTGAAACCACTAAAGCAACCAATGTTTCCATAAGCATCTCCAGTAAAGTTTATGTTGCTTTTATTTTAAATATACTTTATCCTTAGTTTTTAGAAATTTTCTAATTTAAACAAATAAAAATTCTCAAATGAGAATTTTTTCTATTTAAACTTCATAGGTATATTCAATACTGGTAATGGTATCATTTTCCACAATAAAATTAAGATGCGTTTTATTATTAGTATAAGTATATAAATTATCTGTTTTTTGGTAATTTTCCCCATAAACTTTAATTAAATCTTCTAAACTATCCGAAATCTTTATTCCTTTTTCCGTTTTAACTTCTTCATCTAAAAAGTAAATCGTATAAATATAATCTTTATCATCTTTCGGATAAGTTGTAATTTCATAATGCTCGTAAGTATATGTTTTATCAATTCCTTCAAAAGCACAACTTGGTATCTCCGCATAATTTATGGGTTCTCCATAATTACTTTTAATAAATTCACTACCTAAAACAAATACTTTCTCCCCATCGGTAAAAGTATAACCCAAATCTTTAACTTCTTCTTTTTGGCTACAGCCACTTCCTAACATTACCATAAGTATTAATATCCCAATAATTTTTTTCATAATCTCTACTACTCCTCTATAGCTTTATTATACTCTATTATTTTCGCTTGATAAAGACTATTTATTTCTTCATTAACTCGATAATCTGTTAAATTATATTTTTCTTTTAAAATATGGGCAAAATATTTCGATAACTTAGTTGCCCCATATAAATTTAAATGTAATCCGCCATCATAAGTATCTGTTTGATAATCTATTCCAATCTCGGTAGCTAATCCTTGAAAATTATAATAATCTAAATTATTTTGATAAGCGTATTTTTTTATTTGATTATCATATTCTTGATACCAATAAGGATATAAACTAGGCGCTTTAATTAAAATTAACTTAATATTATTTTCTTCACACAAACTAGTTATTTTATTTAAATATTCTAAAACATTATCACTAAAATTATAATTAGGTAAAGTTTTCTTAGTTGGAAGAGAGCTTACAGGTTTAATATTTTTATTGATTAAAAAGCCATTGAAAGTAATATTTTTTTCGGAAAATAAATATTTAAAATCTTCTTTAGTTAATTTAGAAAAACGGGAATGATATCTTAAAATTGGCAAAATATAATCCAGTAGGCTTTCTTCTTCTAACATCGAATCTTTAATTATTTCCAATTTTTCCCTACTCCATTTCATATTGTCTAAAGTAAGACGGTTATAGGCTTCACTTACCGGTTTATCGTATCTTAAAGCATTTACATTAAAAACAACTATTCTGGGAGTTTCATATTTTAAAGTTTCTTTTAAAATGCCTAATGATTGCCAAATTAATTGTTGACTTGTTCCCCGAACAAAAGAAGTAATTCCTTCTTCTTCATACATAACTAAGGGTGAAAAATTCGCATATACTTCACAATCCCCTAAAAAAATAACTTCATGATTCATTTCTTCCCCATAATATTCTTTAATCATATGACCTTCAACTAATGAATCTTGATATTTTGGCGATAATAACCGGTTTAAAAAGCCTAGACTTAAAATAAATATTCCTATAATTAAAATACTTAAACAAACTTTTTTCATATTGCCTCCTAAAACTTACTATAAATAAAATCACTAGTATTAAAGCCTAAACCATATACACCAAAAACTAAAATTATTAAAATTATAAAACAAATATAAGTTAATTTCGTTAAATTGTTCTTATTATATAACCAATTTTTGATCTTTTCATATTTTAAGTCTATTCCTATTAAACTAATTAAACTTATAATTAAAACGATAATATTGCCTAAATCAAGACCTAAATTAAGAATATTTTTAGCTAAGTCGCCATAATTAAATTGATAAAAAATGCTCAGTACCATTTTTAAAGCTGTAAAACTACTAGGATATATAAAGAAACTCCATAATAAAGATACTAATAAGAAATTAAAGGCTATTCTTAAAAACCGGGCATTTTTCTTTCTTGGTTCAAAAGCGACAATTAAGCCATGAAATAAGCCCCAGAAAAAATAATTAATCCCATGCCATAAACCAGAAACAATAAATGTAATAATAATATTTAGTTTTTGCCGAATTTTAGAGACACGATTACCTCCTAAAGGAATATAAACATAATCTCTAAACCAAGTACTTAAACTAATATGCCATCTATGCCAAAAATCTTGCATATTAATCGCCAAATAAGGTTGTTTAAAGTTTTCTTGTAAAGTAATACCTAGAATCGAACTAAAACCTAAAACAATATCAATTCCCCCACTAAAATCAGCATATAATTGAAAAGAATAAAGTATAGTTGCTAAAAGAACATAAGCTCCTTCTAAATTAGCAGTAGTAATCGAAGTAATTACTAAAGCAATTCGACTAGCAATAACATATTTTTTAAATAAACCAAAACAGATTCTTAATAAACCATTAAATAAATTATTAAGGGTAAGTTTTCTTTTTTTAAATAAGGTCTTTTTAAGATCTTCATAACGATTAATTGGTCCAATAAAAAGATAAGGAATATAAAAAACAAATAAAAGATAATTAAAGAAGTTTTTTTCCGGTTTTATTTTGCCTTGATAAACATCAATAAAATAAGCTAGAACTTGAAAAGTATAATAAGATACTCCTAAAGGCACTAAAATACTATTGGCTTTAAAAAGATTAAAGAAATTATTATATGTAATAAATTTAAAGAAGACTAATAAAATAATATTTAAAATAATAACCATCCTAAAGATTAGTTTTCTTTTTTTATTCTTTTTCTTTAAATGTAAGGCTCCATAATAAGTTGTAAGTATGCTAAATAAAATATATATTAAATTAGTAGGTCCCAAACTAGCATAAATTAAGATACTAAAAATTAATAACAAGATATTCATTATTTAGCCTCGGGCCATTGAGAGTGGTCCCAATCTCTTCCTTGAAGATGAGCAAGTCTTACCTCGTCAGTTTCCGCACTTATCATGGAATGTTTACTTCCGGGAGTCGCATCACTATGGCGCCATACCCCATTTATTAAGACTAAATTCCAATAATGGGTTTTATCCGTAGTCCAAATTAATTTTACTTGGTATCCGGCTTTTTCCAGTAATCTTTGATAAATTAAAGCATGAACATAACAATTCCCCGCATAATTAGTTAAACCATACCAAATGGCATCATCGCCACCCCAATTGTTATTATATTTAATTTTACTACTAACATATTTGCGAATATCTTCGTAATTATTACCTACTCCACTCGCAAATTGATTTAATTTTTCATTGGTATCACTTTGATCGTGTAAAACGATAATCTTTCTTTTACTAGTTTGCTTATTTCCTGCTTTATCAGTGGCTGTATAAGTAGCATAATAAGTTCCATATTTACTTAAATTAACACTACTCGTATTAACTGTAAAATCGACAACGCCATCTTTATTATCGGTAGCTTTAACTCCTTTTTTATAATCAATACTTGCATTTTTATTAACGGTTAAAGCTGACAGGCCACTAAACTTAGGGGCAGTAGTATCTTTTTTAATTGTTAACTTAGTTTTTTCTTCCGTTTTATTCCCGTATTTATCGATAGCTTCAATAACCACTTCGTATTCACCAACTTCTCTTTTTAATTCGGTTTTAAGATTAGTGGTTATTTCATTTGATAAATCCTTTACTTCTTTAATAAAACTCTCTTTAGTTGGTAAAGCTTCATCATCATAAATAGTAATATTTTTAAGAACTAAGGTTGGCGCGGTGGTATCTTCGATAATTATTTTACTTTTAAACGTATTATTATCTATCTTAACAGCTAGTTCGTATTCACCAACGCCACTTTGATTTATTTTATCGATTTCTTTTTGGTCAATAGCATCTTTATCTTTCTTTTCGTCATATGAAAACAATATATCTTGAATCGTTAATTTTTCGCCTAATTCTTTTTTAACAAGAGCATTAAACATCGCAATTACTAACTTACAGTTTCCTTTGGTCATATTCCCATATTCATCTTCGACAATTACTTCTACTGGATACTCTTGATAGGCTGTAATTTCTGGTTCTTCTACTATTTTAATCGTCGTATTGGAATAATCTTGTAAAGATTTAACAAAATCTTCCGGATTTAATTTATAATCTAAATTTGAATAAACATCTTGAAATTCGACAACTGGCGGTGTTGTATCAACTAACTTAAGCGTAACTTTTCTTATCTTTTTACCTTCTTGAATTTCAATTGGATAATCTCCTACTTTCGTTAAATCAATCCCACTTATATCGGTTAAAAGTTGAGCATTTTCCCGAACCTTCCCGTGCCGATAAAAATTTTCTATTGTTAAATTATCTACTCCTACTTCTAAAGTAATGGTATTAATTACTCCAAAATAAATAAAATATACTAAAACAATGATAATAGTTAAAATAGGAATAATGATAGCTAAAATAATAATTAACCGTTTAAGGCCTTTATTTTCTTTTAATCCTTCATTTTTAAAAGTATTTTTATCTAATTTCTTCATCTTTTTACCTCTTTATCTTTCTTAATTATTATAAACTATCTAATAAATACTTGGCAATTATTTTTTAGGTTGTTGGCTTTTTTATGGGGTAAAATTTGCAATTTTTAAGAAAATATGCTATAATTAAGCTACAATTTAAGTGGGGTGAGTTATGGTGAAAAAGATTTGTTTAAGTTTTGTTATTCTAGGCTTTTTAGCCTTAGGTTTAACATCTTTTTTAAGAATGCAAAATACGGAAAGTTTACCTGATTCCAATGATTCTGTGATATCTAGTGTGGTAGAAACTCCTAAAAAAGAGGAAGAAACCGAAGAAAAACCAAATTTTATGCTTACTAACAATTTCGAATTGCCAATTAATGGGGCTAGTGGTTATGCCTCTATTGCTTTAGATTTACTAGCTGACCCTCGAAGTGATGCCAATATCATTAAAACTTTAAAAGCGGGTCAAGGTTTTACCATTGTCTTTGAAATTGGCGAATATTGGTACATTAAAGTTGATAATACATTTGGCTTTGTTCCTTATAAAAATTGTATGATTAATTTGCCGGATGTCTTACCTTCCATCATTTATAATATTACTAACTCCGAAGCTTCGATCATGCGTTCATTAGGAAAAGATATTGAAAATATTACGGATGAACAATTATATGATGTTTATTTTTATAATAAAAGATTACAAAAATATGAATATACCGTACCCGTTTTATATAATATGGCGAAAAAAATCGCAGTTGTTCAAAAAAATGCTTTATTAAATAATGAATCGTTAGTTATTTATGAAGGTTTTAGACCTTATGAAGTTCAAAGAAAAGTTGTCGAAAATGTTAAAGCTTTAGCAAGTGTTGATGAAGAAGTTTTAGCTGGTTTAACCACTGCTCCATGGGGTATGTCTTGGTTTATTTCAACTGGTACATCTAATCACCAAAAAGGCCTAGCTATCGATACTAGTCTTGCAAAAGTAATTACTTATGAAGAAAAAACTTTAGATGGCTATACTTATAAAGTTCCTAAGACTTATCAAGAATATACAATGCCGACCCCGATGCACGAACTTAGTATGCTATCTGTAAGATTTACGACACCAGTATCATCTAAATCACCTACTGCTTGGTTAAAAGCCAGTTTAACTTTAGGGATGAAAAACAACATTCATGCCCAAGACTTACAAAATTATTGTACGAATGCTGGTTTAACTCCACTTGCTAGTGAATGGTGGCATTTTAATGATTTAGATAGTTTATCTCTAGAAAATGGCAACGGTAGATTTTATATAACTAATGTTTATAGTACCGATTTAAAAAGTATTTCTACCTTAAAATAGGCTTATCTAAAGCCTTTTTTAATACCCAAATATTTCCAACTATTTTATGAATTAAATATAACTAAAAGTCCATAATAATAGTGGGAGGTAAATTAAAATGGAAAGAAATTCACGTAATAATAGCAGAAATGAATCTAATTCTAGAAACAACAATAAAAATAATAACAGAAATCAAAATAGACAAGAAAATTCTAGAAATAGTAGAAATTCTAAAAACGAACAAAATCGTTAATTTGCTAACCAAAGAAAAAGAGAATGATTTAGTATTCTCTTTTTTTCGTGGCTCGAGGATGTTTATGATATTCATTTTTAATTTGGTCATTTAATAAATGAGTATAAATCTCGGTCGTCGAAATATCACTATGCCCTAATAGTTCTTGAATAATTCGTAAATCAGCCCCATGATGTAAAAGATGGGTGGCATAAGAATGTCTTAAAGTATGAGGACTTATCTCTTTAGTTATCCCTTGTTCTTTCGCTAACTTCTTTAAATTCTTAAAAAAACCTTGTCTTGTTATTTTATCACCATGATTATTAATAAATAAATATTCACTATCTTTATTCTTTAACATTAAATTACGATGCTCATTTAAATATAAACATAAATATTTTTTCGCTACTTCATTAAAAGGACTAATCCTTTCTTTACTACCCTTTCCCATAACCCTTAAAAAGTTATTTTCTAAATCGACATTATTAAACTTTAAATCAATAAGTTCACTTACTCTTAAACCCGTAGCATATAAAAGTTCTAACATTGCTTTATTGCGGTAATCAAAATCATTTTCTAATTTTAAATCTAATAACTTATTAATTTCTTCTTCCGTTAAAAAAGTTGGTAATTTTTTAGTAATCTTAGGGGAAGCAATATTCTCACAGGGATTTATATTAAGTAAGTCTTCATTAACTAAAAATTGAAAAAACATTTTAATAACTGTTAAATAATGAGCTCTACTCTTCTCGGCCATTTGGTCATTAAAAACTAAATAAGCTTCAATATCCTTATTAGTTAACTCTTTAATATTCTTCCCATTTAAAAATATCTCAAATCTTTTTAAATTATCTTCATAAGAAAGAAGAGTATTTTCCGAAAACTTTCTTTCATATTTTAAATAATCTAAGTATTTATTATAATATTCCTGATTAGTCATAATATCCCTACTCTACTTTAAAAAGATTATAACATAAAAAATACTATTTCTAAAACTAAAATATGATATAATTAATTATGGTGGATGATATGGAATTACTTTCAAATAAATTACGTCCCGAAAAACTAGAAGATATTATTGGCCAAAGTCATTTAATCGGGGATGGAAAGATTCTTTCCAATATGGTTAAAAATAAAAAGATTTTTTCTTTTATTTTATATGGTAAACCAGGTACGGGCAAAACTAGTATTGCTAATGCTATTGTAAAAGAACTTAATTTACCCCATCGCTTTTTAAACGCGACAATTAATAATAAAAAAGATTTTGATATTGCTATTGAAGAAGCCAAAATGAATGGGGAATTAATTTTAATAATTGATGAAATTCATCGTATGAATAAAGATAAACAAGATTTACTTTTACCTTATATTGAAAGTGGTTTAATTATTTTAATTGGTCTTACTACTTCCAATCCTTATCATAAAATAAATCCCGCGATAAGAAGTCGTGTCCAAATCTTTGAACTTCACGAACTAACGACCTCGGAAATCATAATTGGTTTAAAAAGAGCTTGTAATACTTTAGAAAATATAAATATTGATAAAGAAGCTTTAAACTATATTGCTAATCTAGCTAGTGGTGATTTTCGAAGTGCTCTAAATCTTTTAGAAGTAGCTTATTATTCTTCTAAAGATAAAGTTATTGATTTAGCTTTAGTTAAACAAATTAATAGTAAACCCGTATTCTTTCATGATAAAAATGAAGATGGCCATTATGATGTTCTATCGGCTTTTCAAAAATCTATTCGTGGTAGTGATGTCAATGCTGCCCTGCACTATTTAGCCCGTTTAATCGAGGCTGGTGATTTAGATAGTATCTATCGCCGCATGAGTGTGATTGCTTATGAAGATATTGGTCTTGCTAATCCCAGTATTGGCCCGAAAGTAATGGCCGCGATTCATGCCGCGGAATTAGTAGGTTTACCCGAAGCAAGAATCCCTTTAGGTGTTGTAATAACTGAAATGGCTTTATCTCCGAAAAGTAATAGTGCTTACCTTGCCCTTAACGAAGCTTTAAATGACATTCATGCGGGTAACACGGGAAATGTCCCTGCCCATATTAAAACTACCAGTCCTACTTATAAATATCCGCATGATTATCCTCATGATTGGGTTTATCAAGAATACTTACCCGAAAATTTAAAAGGCCGAAAATATTATCAAGCCAAAAATAATAAATATGAAGATAATATAAATAAATTATATAAAGAAATGAAAGGTGAAAACAAATGAATATTACATTTATTGGTACAGGAGTATTTAGTACCGCGATTGCTGCTAATCTAGCCCAAAATAAAAAAAATAAAATTATAATGTGGAGTGAAAATGAAGCATTAGTTGCTTTTTTTAATAAAGATCATCGCCTTGATAATATCTGGCCTAAAAAAGATTTCCCTGATAACATTACTTTAACTCATGATTATCAAGAAGCCTTAAAAGATGCCCAAATCGTCTTTATTATTCCCGCTATTAAATATTTAAAAAGTGTATGCTTAGATATTAAAAATATTATTAAGAAAAATGTTCCCGTTATTATTGGAACTAAAGGGATTGATGAAAG
Organism: uncultured Bacilli bacterium; assembly: GCA_947589195.1. GTDB lineage: Bacteria > Bacillota_I > Bacilli_A > RF39 > UBA660 > MGBC108787. The sequence goes on from CANPZX010000006.1 coordinate 11,194, forward strand.
TGGTAAATTTGCCTATGAAATAGCTCAAAAAAGTTTACATAATCCTCTATATTTGTTAACGGGACCTAACCTAGCTAAAGATATTCTAAATGGTGATTTAATTGGCTACAATCTAAGCTCTAATACCAAAAAAGGTTTAAAGACTATTAAAAGCACTTTAAATGAAGATAATATCGTATTAGAAATATCTAATGATCCTTTAGGAATGAGCATTTGTAGTGTCCTTAAAAATATTTATACGATTGGTTCGGGTATTTTAAATGGTTTAGGTAATGGTGAAAGCACTAATGCCTTTTATCTTACCAAAGTCTATAAAGAACTGGAAAAAGCTTTAATGTATTTAAAAAGTAATTATCAAACTTTATTTAGTTTAGGTGGATTTGGCGATTTAGTAGCCACTTGTAATGCTAAAACTAGTCGTAATTTTACTTATGGAAATTTATTAGGAAGTAATGCCAAGAAAAAAGATCTGGATAAATTTATAAAAGAAAATACTATCGAAGGATTAAATTCTCTAGAAGCCATGCGGGAATACTTAAAGAAAAAACATCTTAATTTACCAATATTTGAAACGATCTATGGGATTGTCTGCCAAAATAAAACCGTTAAAACATTAACGGCCACTTTAAAAAATATTAAATAGATTTTAAAATATCATTTAAAACATAATAAGCTAAATTTAATCCGGCTGATGCGGGAGTTAACATTAAAGAACCAGGAGTTCTTTTTTTCGTTTTAATGGGTATTTCTCTACTCCAAACAACTGGAATATCTAATGAAATATTTTCTTTTTTTAATAAATTACGCATAACTTTAGCTAAAGAATCATTATTTGTTTTTGCTAAAGTTGTTATTTCTACTAAACTAGGATTAAAACGATTACCGGTACCTAAACAAGAGATAATTTTAAGATGATGTTTTTTAGCATATTTAATTAGTTCTACTTTAGTTGTAATAGTATCACAAGCATCAATTATATAGTCATAACTATCTTTCTTTAAAACATCCTCTAAATTATCTTTATTTAAAAAAATATTTAACTCTTTAATTTGGACTTCCGGATTAATATCCCAAGCCCTTTTTAAAGCTACCTTACATTTATTTTCTCCTAGATTAGAAGTTAAACTTAATATTTGGCGATTTAAATTAGACTTTTCAAATTTATCATTATCAACGATTGTTATCTTTGTAAATCCTAGTCTAACTAAAGCTTCAAAACAAATACCCCCTACTCCTCCTAAACCAACTAAAAATATTTTAGTTTCCTTTATTTTATTTAAAACATTAATATCAATTAATTCTAAACTTCGTTCAAACATATTTTCACTCCAAAATAAAACCCAAAGGTAAGTCTGCTTGGATAAAATCCCGCTCGCTCGCAGGTGGGCATCACATGTGTACTTTAGGATTCTAGCGACACTTAATGGGCTAGCATTCTACACCGCACAACAATTAGATTCCCGTATGTATCCATAGTCGGTTTTATGTGAAACAAACTATATCTTTAGGTAATTTAATTTTATCATAGATAATTCAAACTAGCAACAACTTTACATTTAATTTAACTTTTATTGATTATAGTTCAGAAAAAGGAGATGAAAATATACTTTTAATATTATTAAATAATAGGATTTATAGATATTCTTATTAATTATATCTATTATGTATTTGAGTGGAAAAACTATTAAAATCACTAATTTTAACTTTAAAATCATTATTCTTAATAAAAAGTAACTCGTAATATCAACATTTATATTACTGAATGGTAACCAAAAGGTTTAACAAAATACAATAAAAATGTTGACATATTATCAAAAAGGTGCTAGTTTATTCGCTTAAGAAGGATTTATAGATTAAAAATTAATCATTAACATTTATATCGTTAGTTCCTTTGTTGAAGATAAGGCGGTGTTGTTAAAAAAATTTTACTTTATTTTAATTTGTTAAATATTTAAATCAAAGTGCCATGAAAAGGAGAGTGATATATATGGCAATAAAAACTTTAGCAGATTTTGATAATAATTACCAAGCTTTTGCTGATTATTTAGAGTCAGCAGAATGTGCCAATGATGAAGGCTATGATATATACGCTGATATCAAAGGAAATATTTATGAATCAGATGATTGGACAAAAGGACATGGACATAAAAATGTATATAATGGATATGACCGCGATAAAGACGATGATAGTAGTAAAGGAAGACCTTGGAAAAATCCTTGGTTAAAATATACAGAAAAATTAAATTTAACTGATGAGGAAGTTCAATTTTTAAATGCACTATATAATTATGACCAATCTACTCAAAATAATGAATTAGAAAATAATATACATTCAAAAATAAGATAATATAGAATCATAGTAAAAAATTATTTATATGGAAAATATATTAAAAATTATTTATGATAAATCAATTGAGAATAAAATTATAGATTTAAAAGATATTGAAAAGATTTTAGAATTGTTAATAATTGATAAATGTTTAGACGATTATATTACAAATATAGATATTAAACCAATAATAAGTGATAATCTTGCTTCTTATTCTACCACAGCAAAGAACATTATAATATATACTGGAACATTAGAATTAATGATTAAGAATATAGAAAAAAATTTATTAATAGAAAGTGATATAGAAAAAAATTTGTATAAGAATTTATCAATATTACAAATTTTATTGCATGAAGTAGAACATGCCAATCAAGAAAGAATATCGTATACTGAAAATAGTTTAGAGTCCTTTGTTATAAGAATATCTTATTTAGTTAGCAATTATAATGAAAATTTATATGAATATTGCCCGAAAGAGCGATTAGCAGAGATTAAATCGTTTGAAGAAATTTTATCATTAATAATGATTATAAATGATAAATTAGAAAAATTATTGAAAATTATTGAAAACGAAAAATTACTAAGATTATTAAGAGGCTATCATTATAGTAAATTTTTAGTAAATTGTCCTTTTATAACATATTTTAAATTAGGAAATAAAGAAGAAATTTTGAAAAGTTTCGATTGGCATTCTGATATACAAGAAAATACAGTTAGTCAAGTTTCAAACATATACGATTTGAATTTAAGGATGAAATTTGGGTTTCCAATTACGCTTAATGAATATGGAGAATCTATGAAAAATTTAATTTTATCGTTAAATAATAATTTCAATAACAGAACAAATATTAAGTTAAAAATATAAAGATTGTGACTTTCTAAGTTTTCACAAGTGTTTTTTTTAAATTTATTAGAAAAGTTGCAATTTTATTAAATATTTTAAATTATTCCACAACTTAAAACACCAAAACTACCTATTTTTTTAAAATTTTGGTGTTAAAATAGCAATAAATAATTGATATAATATTATTGATGGAGTTGGTGTAAATTGAAAATTTTACCAGATGAATTAAAAAATAATCGTTCAGGCAAAGATTATATAGAAGGTTACAGAATCGTATATTTTTATGATGATAGTTATTCTATAGGTGCATATTGTAAAACTATAGAAGGGTTTATGATTGGATTTGCAGATTGTGATCCAATAATTGATGATGAAGATATTCCCAAATTTATTTCTATAGATGATTTACTTAATAGATATTTAAATGAAATGAAAAATATAACAGGTGTTGGAATATATAGTGTAAAGGGAAATTGTCTAGCTAGAAAAGAAAAAATAAAAAAATAGTAGTTATCAGACTAAATGGTCGACTACTATTTTTTCTGTTTTTAGTTTGGCTTGTTTAAGAAGTTTTATTGTTGTTTAGCATTCCATCTTGTTGATACATCACAGTTTGATGAATATGGAAGAGGATTAGGTAAATCTAAACGCATAATCATTGGTATTTTAAATGCACTCCCAAATCCGACACAACTACCAGGTTGTAAAGTTTTTTGTTTTTCAATAACATCCGCGGAAATATTTGGTAGCATTTCTTCGATGTATTTAATATCTTTAGGGTGAGTCATTTTAAAGATTAAAAAGTTGGATACTTGGGAAATAACCGTATCACTTATTTCCACTGGTCGTTGACTAATGATACCTAAAAGAATACCGTATTTTCGGCCTTCTTTAGCAATTCGATCAAAAATATTATAACCAAGTAAGAAAGTATCATTATCATTTTGAATATAACGATGGGCTTCTTCTAAGAAGATATGGAATGGAATCGTAGCTCTTTGTTTTAAAGTTTTTGTAAATTCAAAGAATAATCTCGACATGATTTTTACGATTACTTTCGCATAAGTATCATCGATATCTTCTAAGTTAATATTAATAATTTGCGCTTTTTTATTATTTTTAACGACTAAAGAACTAATAAATTTATCAACTGGCGTATACCCATTTGCTGAGAAATATTTTCCTACTTTTGTATTTAAAATTGTATTTAATCTTACCTTTAAAATAACGGCCGAATCATATAAATTAGCATTATTTTGGAATCCTTCGCTAATCATGGTAAACTCTAAGGCTTTGGCAAAATCAACAAGCGAATAATTATATTCTTTAGGTTCTTCCATTTCTTCGTAAGTATCTTCAATGTGTTTTAAAATATAATCTGTAATTAAAACACTTTCGCCAAAATTACCATTGGAATCTATTTCAAAGCATTCACTAAAAGTTCTTGTATAACCTAAACCAGCAATAGCACTATCAAAATTAAATTCATTAGTATGACATACTTCAATTATTTGGAAGACTTCATTTTTCTTTCGGGCCGTTGTTTGATTACTAAATAAGATAGCCAGTAAAGCTTTAGCAATTAAATGGTTTTTATATTTAATTGATTCTTCCGAGTTTTGGGAAAATATTTTAGCTAATCTAATTGTTCTTTCAATAATTGGCAATTGTGAGTGATTAGTTGCTTGTAATAATAAAGCAAAATCATCTAAATTAAGTAGATTAACCGGAATTTGTAAAAGAAAATCATCAGGATCTGTTGGATTAGTAGTAATAAATTTATAATTATAATTAGGATTTATTTTACTAATACTTCCAAAAGCATTTTTATATTCCCCATAAGCATCAAAAACAAAAATGTTGGCATTATAAGATAGCATATGAGGATTAGCAAATAAATTTTGGACGATTCTAGCGACCCCACAAGATTTACCAGAACCAGAGTTGCCAAATATACCTAAATGATTAGATAAAAGAGCATTAATATCCACACAAACATTATAATTTTTGTAAATTGCACTATGTCCTAAGTAAAAAGATTTAGCACTTTCTGTTCCCACTAATTCCATTAATTCGGCATTATTAATAACCCGAATAGTTGAAGTTAATAAAGGTTTACGAATAACCCCATTGACATAATGATTATCGATATATTCCCCTAAAAAACGAATCTTTATTTCTTCTTTATTTATTTCAGTTATTTCTCCTAGTATTCTTTGATCCGGTGCTTCAAAAATAACATTAACATTCATTAAGTCAGTTGTTCCCGCATTTCCTCCAAGATTTTCAACAAAAGCATTACTTTCATTAATATATTTAATTTTTCCAAACATATTTTTCTACCCTCTTTACGATAAATTAAGTATAACATAATTTCTTTTTAAAATGAATATAAAATCAAGAAAAAAAGATTGAATTAACAATCTTTAAGACAAACTTATTAGATAAGGATTACTTGATGAACCGATATCTGAAGCTTCTAGATTATCATTGGCTATAATTACTTCAGGTTTTAAGTAAATAACTGGCGCGACAGTTTCCACATAGTCGGCAGGATGGCCGTCAACTAAGCCTTCCCACAAAAGATCAACATAGATGCCATTAGACGAGCCTGGCGAAAGAGTCCATTGATTATAATCTTTGTTTAATAACCAATCGGTATTTGCACAATCAGTTCGATAATCAGATTCATATTCATACCATTTATATAATTCTTTATTTAAACATTGTTCCCTACTATATGTATCTCCACCTCCGGTAGCATAACCGTAATCGCTTGAATACATTAATCCTACCTCTCCTTGCCATAGGGTTGGACGCGGTGTTTGTAAACTTTCATTAGTATATACTGTTATTCCTCTTTCATAATTATACTTTGATTTTGTATTATCACTTCTTCCTGCATTTCCTCCTAAATTCCATATTATTTTATCTATCATCTTTTTAGCTTTATCGGTTAAACCAGTTTCACTAAAATCACATGGAGTTGTTGCATTATTTCGACCGGTGGGGCAACTCCCACTTGTTCGATTATAATAGGCTCCTTTATTTAATAATTCTTGTAATCTGGAATCACTCCAATCATTACTTCCTCCCCATGAGTATATTGATGAACCAGTTCCACTTGGTTTATTATCCCATGATAAATCTAAATATAATGGATTTGCCTTAATTAACTTAACTCGTTGGCCCTCTGGAGTATTGACTAAACCGATTATTCTAAATTCTGTTATTAATTCATCTTTATTATGAGCAATTTTACATATTTCACATTCTTCTTTATTTGATATATAATCATTTTCATTATAATATAAATAATTATATAATGGTATTTCATAGCATCCTTTTGCTATTGTTTCACCAGATGCTTCTGCATTTTTACTAGCTTGATTACATTTTTCCAATGAATCATATCCTTGACCATGATTATCATCAGTGACTGAATATCCTAACTCACATTCTTTGGTAATGGTTAAACCTTCGGGGATACTTTCTTCAGATTTTAACATCTGCAACATTTGATTACATATTTCTGATGTCGGAAATATATAATAATCTCTTCGCCCTTCAAGCTTCAATTCTAAAATATATCGGTCTTTCCTACTTTTATCAAAAGCATAGCCATCGACTTCCTCGTTTTCTTGACAACCTCTTAATATATGTGAATCTAGCCCACTATCAAATTCACATAAATCTTTCCCATAAGGTTGGGAATAATATTCTTTATAATATAATGTTTCAGAATATCTTTCACCAAAACTAACATAATTATTAGGATTTTCTCCAAAGTAGCGATATTCCGTCATTTTTAGATTAGCTTTTACTGTTTCATTATCTAATCCTAATTTAGTATACTCAGGATTATCGGCAATATCCGCATCATCATGACTTACCTTTATTACTCCACTACCTTCTACGGTATCAGCTTCTTCAATTGCTAAATTTTTTACTAAATCCACTAAATAATTTGGTTCTTTCGCATAACTAAAAATAATGCTTACTTTACTTTTATATGTTGCGTCCATTGAGTCTTTATCTTCAGCTGTTACATCGCCATGCATCCAGATTCTTAAATCATAGGTTATTTCTTCTTTAGGATTTAATATACCTGTAAGTAATTCATATGAGCGAACTGCTCCATCAATTGTCGGAGTAACTTGTAATTTATTTTCTAATTTAACTGTTACTTTACTTTTATTTTTGACGCTTAAATTAGCTTTTATATATTTTTCTGGTAAATACTTGGGAGTTTCTTCTGTTGAATCTTCAATTGTTTCAAGGTTTATTTGATATGAGGCCCAATCATCTTCACAGACATTGGATATGGTGAAAGTATATGGTGTACCTTTCATGCCATCACTATCACTCATTGGATATCCATGATCGATGGTTATCCCCTCATTTTCTTCTTTAAATGAAATTTGAAAACAATCAGTATTTAAAATATTTCGATTACTTTGTTTTTCACTTATTCTCCAATAGGCATAAGTTACACCAATTACTAAAGTTATTAAAAGGATTATTAAACTTAATAGTTTAATTTTACTCTTAAATAACCCCCCCCCCTAAACGTGTTTTTATCATCTTTAACATCTCCTTTATTCTATAGAAATAATAACATAAATTTTATATTTATGTAAATATAAATTAACAAATAAAAAAGGAAATATGTTAAATAAATCCTTTTTCCGTATCTAATTGAATTAATTGTCTTCTTAAACTATTAGCTATATCCATTTCCGTAAAATCTGGATTATCATTTTTAATAAAATTATAAATAGAATCAATAGTTGCTTGTTCATCTCTATCTAATCCTGGTTGTTCTGTATCTTGATGTCTATATAGATTAGGAGCAAAGTAAAATGATATATCTATCAAATCATCATCATCTTGTAATAATTCTTGTAATTTTAATCCAGGACAATACTTACAATTAGCTAATACTTTAAACCAAGCATAATTCCTTTCTTTTTCTTCTAATAACTCTTTTTTAACCCCAATTAATTCCTTTCGTAACCCATCCCTCATTATTTACCTCATTTATCTTTCCTATTTAAGTTTAATATTTAATAACTCTTTAGTCAAGACTGGATTAGCTTTTCCTCGAGTATTTTTCATTACTTGGCCAACAAAGTAGTCAAATAGATTTGTTTTACCATTTTTATATTGTTCAATTTGACTTGGACTATTTTTTAATATTTCATCAATTATTTTTTCTAGTTCAGCTTTATCGGATATTTGAGCATTATCACTACTTATATAGGTTTTAGGTTCCTTTTTTTCTTCTAACGCTTTTAGAAATATTTCTTTAGCTTGTTTTGAGGAAATAGTTCCTTTTATTTGGGCATCAGTTATTTGTTTAATTAATGTAGGAGTTAGATAGAATTCTTTTAAGGAAATATTTTCCCGATTGATTTCCCCTAGAATTTGAGTGGTAAGCCAATTGGAAGCCGTTTTAGCATCAATACCAATATTAACCATTTCTTCAAAGTATTCAGCATATTCTTTTTCTTTTACAATTACGGAAGCATCATAATTACTTAAACCAAGTTCACTAATATATTTATCTTTTCTTTCTAAAGCTAAAAGAGGAATTTCTTTTCTTATTTCAGCTAACCATTCTTTAGTTATTTTATATTTAGGTAAATTTGGATCCACAAAATATTTATAATCTAGGGCATCAACTTTACTCCGCATATGAATAGTTGTCCCACTTTCTTCATCAAATCTTCTAGTTTCTTGTTCAACTTCGTTATAACGACCGGCATCTTTTAACTTGCTTTGTCTTTCTATTTCATAATTAATCGCATCATACACATTACCAAAGGAATTGATATTTTTAACTTCAACTTTGGTTCCAAGTTCCGTTGCCTCTTCATCCATAATGGAAACATTAACATCACAACGAATTTGTCCTTTTTTAGTATCGGCTTCGGAAATACCACAATATTTATAGACACTCCGCATATGCTCTAGAAAGGCAACAGCTTCATCAGCGCTATGTAAGCAAGGTTCGGTTACGAGTTCGAGTAATGGTACCCCCGCCCGGTTATAATCAATACAAGATGTAGCATAGTAATGATCTAGACTGGCCGCGTCTTCTTCTAGGTGAATATCATGAATTTTAACGGGGATTCGTTTATCATTTACTTCAATTTGAATACAACCATTAATGCCTACAGGTTCGGTGTTTTGGGATATTTGATAGCCTTTAGGTAAATCCGGATAATAATAGTTTTTTCGGTCAAAATACATATATTCTGGTTGAGTACAATTTAAAATCATACTCATCATTAAGGCATCATGAACACATTTTTTATTGACAACGGGAAGTATTCCAGGGAAACCCATATCAACCGGAGAAACATTAGAATTTGGAGTTTCATTATAAGAATTTTCGCCACTTGAGAATACCTTGGAATTACTTTTTAATTCGCAGTGCATTTCTAAGCCAATTACCGCTTTATATTTACTCATGATTAACCTCCTTAGCAATTTGATTTTTATAATTCATGGTATTTTCTAAAGCATAAGCAATGTTTAAGACATTCGCATCATCATAAACATTACCCGTTATATTAATACCAACTGGTAAACCATTTATAAACCCATCAGGAATAGTGATAGAGGGAAAACCACCAAAATTGCCAATTTGGAGGTGTTCTTCTAAAATAGCCGTATCTTTAGTTAACACATCTTTATCGCCATCTAAGTGTTTAGCCGGTCCACTTCCTACAGGTAATATAACCGCATCATATTCTTTAAATAAGTTTTTCCAAGTATCAACTAGTAATCGTCTTACTCTTCCCGCATTTTTAAAATAACGTTCTTGATTTTCTTTTTGTAAGATATAAGACCCTATTACAAATCTTCGTTTAATTAAAGGAGAAAAACCATGAGTTCGATGGTCCATCATCATTTCCATAACGTTTTTACCATTTCCTCTTGGTCCAAAGATGATCCCCGTTAAATTAGACATATTACTCGTTGCTTCGGCACAAGAAAGGATAACATAAACACTAGGTTCGGCATCTAAAAGATTTTTATCGACACTTACCTCATCAATTTCTACGCCTTGGCTTTTAAAGTTTTCAATTACTTTATGAAAGTTTTCTAAATGTTTTTTTAACTCTTCATTAGCCTCGGGATAATTATTTAGATCACATATTTCTTTAATATAACATAACTTTTTACCTTGAACTTTACCATCTAAAGAAGCCGCTAGATGAATATTGCTGGAATCCCAAGAAGTCATATCTTTTTCATCTTGACCTTTCATGCAATCTACGACAAGCGCCGCATCCATAACACTCCGGGTTAAAACCCCACAATGATCTAAGGATGAAGCAAAAGGAAATAACCCATAACGCGAAATCATGCCATAAGTAGGTTTATAGCCCACTATCCCACAATAAGCTGCTGGTTTTCGAATCGAATCTCCCGTATCACTTCCTAAAGCATAAGGATAAACCCCACTAGCAACCGCACAAGCACTACCACTAGATGATCCCGCACAAGAACGAGTTAAATCCCAGGGATTATGCACCGGACCCGTATGACCCGTAGTTCCAGTACCTCCCATTCCAAACTCATCTAACACGGTTTTATTAACTGGAATAGCTCCGGCTTTTAAAAGATTTTCAACAGCGGTAGCATTAAAAAAGGGAACATAATTTTTTAAAGTATTAGAAGAACCCGTTGATAAAATATCTTTGGTGGAATAGTTATCTTTAATTCCAAAAGGAATACCACTTAAATAATTATCGGTAATCTCTTTTGCTTCAGCATCATCTAAAATGCTCACAAAAGCATTACATTTTTCTTGAACTTCATGGGACTTTTGTAAAGATTCTTTAATTAATTCCGCACTAGTTGTTTCTTTATTTTTTAACATTTCATGTAATTCTACAATGGTTTTATGCATATTATTCATTCGCCCACCACCTTTGGTACTTCCACTTCTCTTCCTTCGTATGAACCACAGTTTTTAAGTAAATCTTCAATTGGAACCGAAGGAGTACTTATATCTTCTCTTAATTCAAAAGTAAAATCATCTAAACAGTGAGTCATAACTGGTACTTTTTCAATATCTTTAATTTTAGCTACTTTACTAATGTTTTCATCAATAATTGCAAATTCATCAATAATTAGTTTATTTTCTTCATCACTTAACCCAATTAAGAGTTTTTCGGCTAAAGAATCGACTAATTCTTTTGTAAATTTAGGCATTTTCCTCCTCCTTTACAAGACTAATTCCTAGTTCTTTTAATTGCTCCATACTTACTTCATTTGGGGCTTCACTCATTAAATCACTAGCACTTTGAGTTTTAGGAAAAGCTATTACATCTTTAATATTATCCGTGCCACACATAAGCATCGTAAATCGCTCTAAACCAATGGCTAAACCGGCATGAGGTGGAGCTCCATATTTAAAGGCTTCAATAAAGAAACCAAATTTTCTTTTGATATCTTCTTCCGTTAAGCCTAAGGCATCGAAGACAATTTTTTGAGTTTTCGGATTATGAATCCGGACCGAACCGCCACCAAGTTCATAGCCATTTAACACAATATCATAAGCAATACTTAAACAATTTTCTTTATCATCAAGCATCTTTAAATCGGCTGGCATTGTAAAGGGGTGATGCGTAGCTTTATATCTACCTTCGGTTTCGGAATATTCAAACATTGGAAAATCAACAACCCATAAGAAATTAAGTTTATCTTTATCAATTAAATTTAAAGTATTAGCAATTTTTAATCTTAAGGCCCCTAAAGCATCATAAACAACCTTTTTCTTATCGGCGACAATTAAAATTAAATCGTTATTAGTAATATGATAAGTTTCTTTCATTAATTCTAATTTTTCATTTTCTAAGTTTTTAGCAATGACTCCATTAAAGGTATCATTATCATATTTTAACCAAGCTAAGCCTTTAGCCCCATAAATTTTTACGAAATCAGTTAGATGTTCCACATCACTTCTAGAATATTTATCCCCATTATTTTTAACAATTAAACATTTAACAATGCCCCCATTTTCAATAACATTTTGGAAGACATTCATTTTTGTTCCCCGTAGTATTTCAGTTAAGTCTAAAAGTTCCATCCCGAATCTTGTATCTGGTTTATCAGAACCAAACCGGTCCATCGCCTCTTTATAAGGCATTCTTGCAAATTCGGGTAAATCAATACCTTTAATCTTTTTAACTACGGCTTTAATCATTCCTTCTACTAAATTGATGACATCTTCTTGATTAGCAAAACTCATTTCTAAGTCTATTTGGGTAAATTCTGGTTGCCGATCCGCTCTTAAGTCTTCATCACGGAAACACTTAGCAATTTGATAATACCTTTCCATACCCCCGACCATTAGAAGTTGTTTAAATATTTGCGGACTTTGAGGTAAAGCATAAAAAGAACCTTTATTGACTCTTGAGGGAACAATGTAATCTCTAGCTCCTTCGGGAGTTGATTTACATAAAATCGGCGTTTCAACTTCGGTAAAGTCATGATTATCTAAATATTCCCGGACAGTTTTAGTGATTTCATGTCTTACTTTTAAGGTATTTTGTAATTTTTCGCGTCTTAAATCTAAATAACGATATTTAAGAGCAATATTTTCATTTATTTCTTTATCATCGTAGATATTAAAAGGCACAGCACTGGCTTCACTTAAGATTTCTAACTCTTCCACCATTAATTCTACTTCGCCAGTTGGAATTTTCGGATTAACCATTTCGGGAGTCCTGGCAATTAACTCTCCTTTAACTTTAAGGCAATATTCATTTTTTAAACTTTCCGCTAAAGCAAAATCGTTTTTTAAAAATCCACGGTTAAATACAACTTGTAAGAAGCCTGATTTGTCTCTTAAATCGACGAAGATGACACCGCCCATATCTCTTCTTTTATTTACCCAACCATATACGGTATAAACATTACCAATATCTTTTTTTCTAAATTCACCATTTTTATATTCTTTCATTTTCTTCATCTCTTTCTAATAATCGCAATTTCCTGGGGTTCTTGGGAAAGGAATAACATCCCGGATATTCTCAACACCCGTTAGATAAATTAATAATCTTTCAAAGCCCATACCAAAACCAGAATGAACACAAGTTCCATATTTTCGTAAATTACAGAACCAATCTACTTTACTAATATCGACATTCATTTCTTGGCACCGTTTAAGAAGTTTTTCATAATCTTCTTCTCTTTGGGAACCCCCCATTAATTCCCCGGCTCCTGGTACTTCTAAATCAACCGCGGCAACAGTCTTATTATCTGGATTAGTTTTCATGTACCATGCTTTAATATCTTTCGGCCAATTAGTTATAAAAACTGGACCATTAAAGTATTCGGTAATATATTTTTCATGTTCTTTTTGAATATCACTTTCATAAGTTGGTTCATATTCCCATTTAACGTTAGCCTTCTTTAAAATATCAATTACATCGTGATGAGTAATTCTAGTAAAATTAGAAGAAACTAATTTTTCTAATTTTTCTTTTAAACCATTCTCGACGAACTTATCACAGAATTCGATTTCTGCTGGACAATTATCTAAAACATATTTAACGATAAATTTAAGCATTTCTTCTTCAGTATCCATTAACCCATTTAAATCACAGAAAGCCATCTCTGGTTCAATCATCCAAAATTCATTAGCATGGGTCTTGGTATTAGAGTTTTCCGTTCTAAATGTCGGACCAAAAGTATAAATCTTTTTAAAAGCCATCGCAAAAGCTTCCCCATGTAATTGACCGGTACCAGTTACATAAGCTAGTTTACCAAATAAATCTTTACTCATATCAGCATGATTATCTTTCATTGGGACTTTATCTAAATTAAGCGTTGTTATTTTAAACATTTGGTCACTACCTTCACAATCCGCGGTCGTAATTAAAGGGGTATGAACATAAACAAAGTTATGTGTCCCAAAATATTCATGGATTGCTAAAGCCGCAACACTTCGAATCCGAAATACGGCTTGAAAAAGATTAGTTCTTGGTCTTAAATAAGCAAGACTTCGTAAGAATTCTCTGGTATGTCTTTTGGGTTGAATTGGATAGTCTTCTGGGCATAATCCTAAAATCGTAATTTCTTGGGCCTTTAATTCATAATCTTGACTAGCTCCCTCACTTTTTTTGATAATTCCTTTAATATTTAAGGCACTACCTACTAAAACTTTACTTATTGTTTCAAAATTAGATAAAGTATTATCATAAACTATTTGTAAGTGTTTAAAGCAAGTACCATCGCTAAAATCAATAAAACCAAATTCTTTTTGGGGCCGATGATTGCGCACCCAGCCGTTTAATTCAACAACTTTTCCTTCAAACTCGGAAATTTTAACAAATAAATCTTTTAAATCCATAATTATTCTCCTTTTTATGGGGTTAACCGATTAGGTCCCCGAAATATAAACATTGTTTCTTTTAAATTAGGAAGTCCTAAAAGAAGCATCGTTAACCGATCTACGCCAATCGCAAAGCCTCCATGAGGTGGACATCCATATTTAAAGAATTGTAAATAAAAATCGACATCTTTTCCTAATCCCTTTTCTTGGGCTTGTTTTGCTAATATTTCATAACGATGTTCTCTTTGCGCACCCGTAGTTATTTCACAGCCCCGCCAAATTAAATCATAGCCTTCCGGAATATCATTTTTTCGCATATGATAGAAAGCTCTTTTAGTTTTAGCAAAACCCGTTATAAAAATAAATTCATGCCCATATTCTTCTAAAGCATATTTAGATGCTAAAGCTTCGGCCTCTTTATTCATATCGCCAACATCAAACTCCGGAATATGGTAATTATAACGTTTAGCTAATTCTTGATATAAATCATTTAGTTTAATCCGGGGAAAAGGTTTTTTAGGAATAACAATTTCTTTTTCAAAGTTTTCTTTAATATATTCCCCATATAAATCTTTTACTTTGGTTAATCCCGCGATTAGTAAATCTTCTTCTAAATTCATGACATCAAGATAAGAATCAATATAAGCCATTTCAACATCTAAAGAGGTAAATTCCGTAGTATGGCGATTCGTATTCGAGTTTTCCGCCCGAAAAGCGGGAGCTATTTCAAATACTCTTTCGAGACCACTCGCAATAGCCATTTGTTTATAAAATTGGGGACTTTGAGCTAAATAAGCTTTATCTTTAAAATATTTTACTTCAAATACTTCGGAACCAGATTCGGAAGCCGTGGCAATTAACTTCGGAGTATGAATTTCGGTAAATGAATTATTTAATAGGTATTCGCGCATTCCCCCAATAAAAGCGGTTTGAATTAGAAAAATCATATATTTATCATTATTTCTTAAATCTAACCACCGATAATTTAAGCGATTATCAATATTAGCCTTATCAATTATCGGTAAAGGTAGCGCATTACTTAAAATTTCGCCATCAGATGAAATAAACTCTTGCCCATTTAACCGAACATTTTCATTTCTTTTTACTTCGCCAGTAAAACTTACAACACTATTTTCTAGTATTCCTTTAAACTTTTCAATTAAGTTATTTTGGGTACCTTTATCAAGAGAAACTTGGATACTTCCACTTATATCTTTTACAATAATAAATAACATCCATTTGGTATCTCTTACTTTGGTAACCCAACCACTTATTTTTACTTTTTTATTTTCTTCTAAATCTTTAATTAATGTTCGCAAAATAAATCACCCTATCTTGATATGATATAATCAATTATTTCATTTTCATCAACTTTAGTTTCTTCTTTAGTTAAATTATCTTTAACCGTAATTAAACCTCTTTTTAAATCCTCACTATTTAGAATAACCAAAATTTGCGCGTTATTCCGATCAGCTTCTTTAAATTGACTCTTTAGACTTCTTCCTGTCGTATCATAATCTACACTTACCCCGCTTATTCTTAAGTCTTGAGCTAAAGTAATCGCTTTAATTTTTTCTTCTTCATTTACATACATAATATAGCAATCTAAAGCCCTTTTATCGACATCTTCCATCGCAAGCATAACTCTTTCTAAACCAGTTGCAAAGCCCATACAAGGGGTATCAGGTCCGCCTAAAGTGGCGACTAAATTATTATATCTTCCCCCGGCGGCAATGGTACTTGCGCCACCTAATGCATCAGTTTCGGAAACTATTTCAAAAACCGTATAATCATAGTAATCTAGGCCCCTTACAATTTTACTATCAACTTCATAATCCACATCTAAATATTCTAAATACTCTAAAACTTTGTTAAATCTTTTTGTTGATTCCTCACTTTGATAATCTAAAATACTTGGGACATTTTTTAAAATTTCACTATTATTATCAACTTTACAATCTAAAATTCTTAAGGGATTAGTTTTAAATCTTCTTTGACAGTCTTCACATAATTCACTTAAATGGGGTTCTAAATATTTCTTTAAAGCAACTTTATAATTTTCTCTGTCTTCTTTTGAACCTAAATTATTAATTTTAACATTTAAATCTTTAATTCCTAATTCTTCAAATAACCGATAAGGCATCGAAATAATCTCGGCATCAACGGCTGGATCATTGGAACCTAGTATTTCAACCCCAAATTGGGTAAATTCCCGATTCCGCCCATTTCCTGGTCTTTCATAACGATACATCGTGCCATTGTACCATAATTTTTTGGGTAAAATTGTCCCATACATCTTATTTTCAATAAAGCTTCTAACGACTCCCGCGGTTCCTTCGGGTCTTAAAGTAAGCTCACGATCGCTTCGGTCTTTAAAATCATAAGTTTCTTTACTGACGATATCCGTTTCATCACCAACACTCCGGTGAAATAAATCCGTTGCTTCAAAAATCGGAGTTCTAATATATTCATAATTATAAAAATCACAAAAATATTCAATTAACCGATTAATCCTTTCTAATTTTTGGGCATCATTTCCTATTACATCATAAGTTCCTTTAGGTTTAGTTATCATCTTATTCTTTCCTTTCTTTAAATAAAAAGACCTAATAAATGTAAGGACGAATCTAATCCGCGGTGCCACCTTACTTTACTAGGTACTCTTTCTTTTTTTATCGCAATTTATGCGTTTCTATGTTATTAAAAAGATTGTCTTTCCTTTATTATGCTTTAGGTATTCTCATCTTCTAACCCTCTCTTTAAAAGTTTAAATAAAGTACTTTTTCTTTTCCATAGAAATTTTTTATATATTTGTATTTTAGTCTTTTTTAAGGTTTTAGTCAACAAATATTAGTCTTTTTCTAACATAATTGTGACTGGTCCATCATTTATAATATTAACTTGCATATCCGCGCCAAATATTCCTGTTTCAACTGGGATTGATTCGCGTAATTTTTTTATAGTTAATTCATATAAAGGGCGAGCTAAATCACTTTTTAAAGCCTTTTTATAACTTGGTCTATTTCCATTTAAAGTATCCGCATATAAAGTAAATTGACTAATTAATAAAATACTACCCTTTATATCTAAAATGCTTTTATTCATCACATGATTTTCATCATCAAATATTCGTAAATTAAGAATTTTTTTCACTAAATAATCAATTTGTTCTTCACTATCCCCTAAAGTATATGAAACTAAGACTACTAAACCATCCTCGATTTGCCCGACAACTTTTTTATCTACCAAAACACTTGAATGTTTACTTCTTTGCACTAAAGCTTTCATTTTTTACTAGCCTTCTTTATAAATGGTAAAGTTTGCAAACTATCTAAAAAGTCTTCTAATTCTTTGGTATTATGAACTTTAATAGTTAAATTATAATAAGTAATATTATTAGTATCAACGGAGTTAAAGGCAGCGACATATATATTTTTCGAAGTAGCTTTATTAATAATGTCGGCTAGTTTATTATTTGTTCCTGGAATAGTTTCAATAACTACATCCGTTAAATATTCCGTATTTGTATTTTCATTCCAAGAAACATTAATTAATCTTTCTTTTTTATTGGTAATATTAACACAATCTTGTTTATGGACGGTAATTCCTTCTCCTTTAGTTATATAACCTATAATTTTATCCCCTTTAACAGGCTTACAACATTTCGCTAAACTTACTAAAATATCGGTACTATCGCCAACAATAATATCATTTTTAACTGTCTTAGTTAAATAAGCTGGTTTTACCACTTTTTCAATTAAGGCATCCTCGACATTTCTTACATCTTCATTACTTAATTTAATAATATAATTCGCGGTATACCGAAAAGATCCAATCGCCATATAAATATCATTAATATCATTAAATTTTAAATCATTACATATTTTGGTAATCTTTTCTTCACTTAAGACATCACTAAAGTTAAGTTTTTGTTTTCTTAATTCTTTTTCTAAGATTAATTTACCGTTTTCAATATATTCATTTCGATCTTGTTTACTAAAATAAGCTTTGATTTTACTTTTTGCTCCCGTAGTTTTAACAAAGTTTAACCATTCTTTACTAGGATTAGAATTTTTATTTGTATTTATTTTAACAACATCATTATCTTTTAATTCATAATTTAAAGGGACAATCTCATCATTAACAATCGCTCCGATGGTAGTATCGCCAACTCGAGAATGAATTCGATAAGCAAAATCAATGGGGGTTGACCCTTTAGGTAGTTCAACTACATCGCCTTTTGGGGTAAACACATAAATAAGTTCTCCTAGTAAATCATCATTCATCGTCCTAGCTAATTCTTCCTCTTGTTCATTATCCCGATAAGTTTCAATAACATTGCGAAATATCTCCAGTTTTTGTTCCATAATACTTTGGATTTTTTTCGTTCCTTTTTCTTTATAAGACCAATGAGAAGCAATCCCTTTCTCCGCAATTTCATCCATTTCATGAGTTCGTACTTGAATTTCAAAAATATGGCCATCTATCCCAAAGACTCCCGTATGTAAAGATTGATACATATTTTCTTTGGGCATCGCAATATAATCTTTAAATCTTTTTGGTAAAGGATGGAATTTGGAATGAATTAACCCAATTGTTAAATAACAATCACTTATTTTATCGACAATTACTCTTAAAGCTAAAATATCGTATATTTCACTCCATTTTTTCCCTTTTTCTAACTTTTTATAAATACTATAAACACTTTTAACCCGGCTTTTAATATGAAAATTAATGCCGTGTTCAATTAAAATATCGGAAATACTTTCTTGCATCGCTTCTAAACATTCATTTAATTCTTCAACTGAAGCATCAAGTTGTTTTAAAATATCTTCATAAACATCAGGTTTTAAATATTTTAAGCATAAATCTTCTAATTCACTTTTAATGGAATATATACCTAACCGATGGGCAATTGGAATTAACACATTCATCGTTTCATTAGCTTTTCGTTTTTGTTTTTCCGGATTAACCGCCCAGATTGTGCGCATATTATGCAACCGGTCCGCGAGCTTAATAAATAAGACCCTTACATCTTCTGCGAGCCCCACTAAAACTTTGCGTAAATAAATATTAGATGATTCTTTATCATCAGGTAATTCTAATTTATTTAAAGTACTAATATTTTGGACAATATCGGCAATTACTTTACCAAAATTCTTCTCTAAATCTTCATAAGTTGCATTCCCATTATTCATCGTTTCATGAAGTATTGCTCCCATAATTGTTATTTTATCAACGTTTAAATCACTTAAAATTAGCGCTACATTCAAAGGATGGGTAATATATTCTTCGTTGGTAAGTCGCTTTCTACCCTCATGTTCTTTTAAAGCATAAAGATAAGCTTTTTTTACATCTTCTAAATCTTCCTCACTAAAACTATTTTTTAATTTATCTAATAACGTATCTATCGTAATAGTTTCTTCTTTCATGTTTTTAATAATCCTTTCAGTCCAATTTATTCATTTTCTTGTTTTAAAAAATCTAAAAAATAATCTAATTTTAAATTTAAAATATCATTAACAATATCAAATAAAGTTAAATTATGTTGGCTTTGCCAGATAGTTTTCTCAAGACAACTCCAAATATCTTTTTCTTTGGCAAAATAAATCTTTTCCCGATTAAACTCCCGTTTTTTAATTCTTAAAGCCGGGAGAACTTTTTTATATAGTTCTGTAATACTAATTATTTCATCATTAACCATATTTTGCCTCCATATTCATATTATATTATAAAGCACTTTAAAAATTTTTTAAAGGAGAATATATGAAAAATAAATTTATGCAAGCGACTCTTATTTTAACTATCGGAGGATTCTTAACTCGAATCTTAGGTTTTATTATTAAGATTATTTATACCCGAATTATTTTAGAAGAAGGAGTAAGTTTATATTCCCTAATTATGCCTACCTACTCGCTTTTAATTACGATTGCTTCTCTTTCGATGCCCCTGGCGATATCGAAATTAGTGGCCGAAGAAAAAATTAGAAGTTTAAAAATCCTTACTTCTTCCACGATGATTATGGTTTTAGTTAATACTTTTTTAATTATTATAATGCTTTTTGTAAGTAAATTTATTGCTTTTGATTTATTAAAAAACAAAGAAGCCTATCTTTTATTAATTGCTTGTACTTTAACTTTACCTTTTATTAGTATCTCTAGTATTATTAAGGGTTATTTTTTTGGTAAACAACGGAATTTACCTTATATTGTTTCCAATGTTTTAGAACAAGTATTACGTTTATTATTAATTATTATTTTTCTACCCTATTTTGTTAAAAAAAGTATTTTAATTGGGGTCACAGCCTTTATTTTACTTAATATTTTTTCAGAAATTTTTTCAATTATTATTTTAATGTTGTTTTTCCCCAAGAAAGTGGTTATTACTCGAAAAGATTTAAAACCCAATCTTTATACTATTAAAAGTGTTTTAAGTATTAGCTTACCTACTGTTTCTTCTAGGTTAATTGGCAATATTGGTTTTTTCTTTGAGCCCATTATTTTAACTAATATTTTATTATTTGTGGGCTACCCCAATAGTTTTATTTTAAAGGAATACGGAGCTTATAATGCTTATGCGATTGCTCTTTTATCCATGCCTTCTTTTTTTGTCGGAGCAATTGCCTCGGCTTTAGTTCCGGAGATTAGTAAAAATTATACCCATCGTAATTTTAAAATGGTTAAAAGAAGATTTTATCAAGCTTTAGTTATCTGTGGTATTTTAGGTCTTAGTTTTTCTTTAGTTATTTTTTTCTTCCGTCTTCCTTTACTTAAATTACTTTATAATACTACCAGTGGTGCAAATTATATCAAAGTTTTAGCTCCATTCTTTGTCTTATTTTACTTAGAAAGTCCCATTATTAGTACTTTACAAGGCCTAGGTTTAGCTAAATATACGATGAAAATAACTTTATGGGGAGTTTTATTAAAAAATTTATGTCTAGCTACTTTATCATTTTTAAAAATTGGCATATATGGTTTAGTTATTTCCGAAATAGTCGATATTATTTTTGTAGTCGGATTAAATTACCACAAAATAAAAAAAGTGATGCAAAACTTTTAACTATAAATCACTTTTCTTAATTAAAAATATCTTAGTTTGTTTTTTAAAAGCATAAAATATATCAGTTGGTTTTAAGTTTTTTTGAGCTAAAATCATTCTTAACCAATGCTCATCTTTTTTAATATAATCTAAGGCTTTCTTTTGAATTTCCCCATCTAATATTAAAGGCATCGGATAATTACTTTTTGTTTTAAAGAAGTTATATTGAAAAATCGATAATTTACCATTGGGTTCTAGGAAGGCATATTCTACTTCATCAATACTTTTAATTTCTTTTTGTCTTAAACTTAATAATAAATCATCCATACTATAACGTTGGCGAATCATTTCTTTATAATTTACTTTGCCATTTGCAATAATTAAAGCGGGTTTACCCCCGAAAATGGTTCGAAAAGTTCTTGATTTAACACTTACAAAGGCCAAGAATAACTCTAATATTACTAATAAAGCAATGGGCACGATCGTATTAAACATCGAGTCATTTAAATTTTCAATACTAATGGCCACTAATTCGGCTATTAAAATTGAAACTATTAAATCAATAATTCCTAATTGGCCTATTTCTCTTTTCCCCATAATCCGGTAAGCTAAAACAATAAAAAAATAAAAGAAACCTGTGCGAAACATAACTTTTAATATTTCCACTTTAATCACCTAATTTTATTATGGGTTAAATCATATTTTTTTAAACATAACCATATAAATTATTAGGTGATGGTTTATGAACTATATTAAACATTATGGTAAATTAAGCTTAAAATTTTTAATAAGTTTATTTTTAGGTTCTTTTATAATTAGTCTTATGTATTATTTCTTTATGAGTAGTAAAACAGTTAAGATTCTTAGTTTTATTTATTTAATAGTTATCTTTTTTATCTTTAATTTTCAAGAAGGAAGACAAACTAAAGCTAAAGGTTATCTTTCAGGACTTAAAACCAGCAGTCTATTTATTTTCTTAATGTTAATCTTTAATTTGATTATTTTTAAAAACTTTTCTTGGCTAAAAATTATCTATTATTTAATTTTAGTTATGGTGGGAGTTTTTTCCGCGATGTTAGGTATAAATACTTTAAAAAAGTAATTAAATAATTTCAACAAAATTAAAATTATCTTTAATGCTTACATATGATTTAGGATTATATACTTTTTTAGTTAAAGGGTTAGTTTGATTAGCTAAGCCCATTTTATTGTATAATTCTTCTAATGTTATATTATCTTCTACACATGAAGCATTATAATAACATTTTTTGGCCGTATCAATTATTAATTTTTCCGTTACTAATTTTACTCTTTCATTATGAATTTGATATACTTTATAACCCGAAGATAAAAGGATTGCCCCCATCACTAAGATAATTGTAAGGTAAATAATAATCCGATTATAATTCATTTTTCTCACCATAATAATCTTTTTTAAATTGTTCTTTAAACTCCATTAAAGTATTGTTTCTAATGGCATTTCTGATATCCTCGGTTAATTTAATTAAAAAACGGATATTATGAATTGACAATAAACGGGCTCCGAAGGTTTCCTCGGCACTAATTAAGTGTTTAATATAAGCTTTTGTATAATTTTGACAGGCATAACAATCGCAATTTATATCAATAGGACTAAAGTCTTCTTTATACTTTTTATTTTTTAAATTAATTTTTCCATATTTAGTAAAAGCATGCCCGTGTCTGGCCAGTCTTGTTGGCATAACACAATCAAAAATATCAATTCCCCGGATAACTCCTTCGATTATATCAATTGGTTCGCCAATCCCCATCGCATATCTTAATTTATCAGTCGGTAAATATTTAGTGGAATAAGAGAATGCTTTATACATATCTTCTTTACTTTCATGGTCATTTGCAACTCCCCCGATGCTATAGCCATCAAACCCTAATTTAACAGTTTCTAAAGCACTCCATTTTCGTAAATCTTCGTAAGCTCCGCCTTGGACAATCCCAAATAATAACTGGTCAGTATGATGAACATCTTTCCCTCTTTTCGCCCATCTTAAGGTTCTTTCCACACTTTGTTTTAAATATTCGTGACTAGCACTTGCGGGTGGACATTCATCAAAGCTCATCATAATATCAGAATCTAATGCCTCTTGAATTGCGATAGATTTTTCTGGTGTCAAAAATAATTCATCCCCATTTAAATGATTTTTGAATTTAACTCCTTCTTCGGTTATATCTTTGGGTTTAGCAAGGGAAAATACTTGGAATCCCCCCGAATCGGTAAGAATTGGTCCATCATAATTCATAAACTTGTGTAAACCACCGGCTTTTTTAATTAAATCTTCTCCGGGTCTTAACCATAAATGATAAGTATTAGCTAAAATAATTCCTGCCTTTGAGATTTTTACTTCCTCGGGACTTAAAGTTTTAACTGTTGCTTGTGTTCCCACTGGCATAAACATCGGTGTTTCATAAACTTTACCTTGATAAGTAATTTCCCCCAGCCGAGCTAAAGTATTTTTTTCTTCTTTTAAAACTTTAAAATTTAAACGCATCATATCACCAACTTTTTTTAAAATTATAACACACTTTTTCCTTTTCCTCTACCCTTAAATATGTTAAAATACTTTCTACTTAGGAGGATTATCATGGATTTAAAAACTCAAAAAAATGCCTTTTTTCGCCATAATAAATTTTCTGGTTTTAAAAGTTTAACTGCCGAAGAAATAGATTTATTAAAAAGCCAAGCTAATAGTTGGACATTAGAACACAAATTTTTAAATAATACTTTAAGACAAACTTTACTTTATGCTTACTTAAATAGCAAATATCCCGCTTTAAAAGATGACCAAGCTTATTTATTATGGATGTTTTGTTTAGATAAAGATTTTAAATTATTAAAAATCTATTATGAAGAATCCAATTACCAAAATATTAAAGCCAGATGTTTAAAAGAATTAGGTATTTCTTTTCTCCAAAATCTTTTAATTTTAGAAGAATATTATAATAAGTTATATCCCACTATCGAAGATGAATATGCTCTTAAAAAATAAAAATTTCTCCCTAAAGAGAATTTTTATTTTATAAACATCGCATCACCAAAGGAAAAGAAGCGATACTTATTTTTGATAGCTTCATTATAAGCATTTAGAATGTATTCCTTTTTCGCAAAAGCACTTACCAGCATTAAAAGGGTACTTTTGGGTAAATGAAAGTTGGTTATTAAACCATCTATAGCTTGAAATTCAAATCCTGGATAAATAAAGATATCCGTATTCCCCGTACAAGCTTTAAATTCATGATATTTATGCATTACCGTTTCTAAAGTTCTTGTAGAAGTTGTCCCGACCGCGATAATCCGGCGATGTTCTTTTTTAGCTAAATTTAAGATATTAGCTGTTTCTTCACTCATTTCATAATATTCGGAATGCATATGATGCTTAGTAATATCTTCGACTTCCACTGGCCTAAAGGTTCCTAAACCCACATGTAAAGTAATCCTAGTAATAATAACTCCTTTAGCCTCTAATTTTTCTAATAATTCTTTGGTGAAATGTAAACCGGCCGTTGGCGCGGCAGCACTCCCCGGATTTTTCGCATATATAGTTTGATAACGATTCTTATCCTTTAACTTCTCATGAATATATGGAGGAAGAGGCATCTCCCCCAGTTTATCTAAAATTTCATAAAATATACCATAATAATTAAATTTAACAACAACAATTCCTTCTAGTTTTTTTTCAATTACTTCCGCTTCTAATAAACCATTTCCAAAACTGATTTTAGTGCCTTCATGTAATCTTTTAAAAGGGCGCGATAAACACTCCCATTTATCACTATCTAACTCTTTTAAAAGGAGTAGTTCAATTACCGCATTAGTTTCTTCTTTTTCTCCAATTAACCTGGCCGGAATTACTTTGGTATCATTAATAACTAAGCAGTCCCCTTTATTTAATAAATCATAAATATCAGTAAAATGAAGATGATCGATATTTCCCTTTTTCCGATCTAAAACTAATAATTTAGAGGAAGAACGATCTTTAAGTGGTGTCTGGGCAATTAATTCTTCTGGTAAATTATAATCAAAATCTTCGGTTTTCAAGTTAAATCACTTCTCTCTTAATTTATTAATAAAATTTAAGGCTTCTTTATCTAATTGTTCTAAATTATCATTCATAATATAAAAATCATATTTATAATTATCTATTTCTTTATCCGAATAATTAGAATTAATATTTTCTAAACCAGTTCTTTTTATTAATAAGGTATAAACATTTTTCTTTATCGCTTTTTTAATTTTTGTTATTTCTTCTGGTTCTCTTACATGTATAAACATTATATTATAAGTACTATTTAAAAATTCTTGATAAGCTTCCATAACTTTATGAAAAGCAAAATCATTGTATTCCGTAGTTAATTTTTTTAAATCACTTAAAAATTTCCGATCTTTTTCGGTTTTAGTACCATTCCAACCAATAATTTTAGCTATTTCTTTGATGTTATCAATCGAAGAATAATTAATTACTTGAGCATATTTTTGGGTAAAGCAGACAAAAGTATCTTTGCCACTTCCGCCCGTTCCATTAATTATAACTACTTTTTTATCCATAAAATCACCTTCTAAAACAAAGTTTCATTATGGCTTATTTTTAAATGACTATAGGCCTTAGTCGTCGCCATTCTGCCCCGAGGAGTTCGTTTAATAAAGCCTTCTTGTAATAAAAACGGTTCAATAACATCTTCAATTGTCGATGGTTCTTCCCCAATTGAAGTTGCAATCGTCTCAACCCCCACTGGTCCCCCATTAAATTTGGTAATTAATGATTTTAAATATTCGATATCTAAATTATCTAAACCATATTCATCGACTTTTAATCTTGCTAGGGCATTCTTAGTCATTTCTTCGGTAATAGTACTATCTCCTTCAACTAGAGCAAAATCGCGAACTCTTTTAAATAAGCGATTGGCAATCCGGGGTGTTTTCCGACATCTTTTAGCTAGTTCTTGGGCTGCTTGATCTTCAATTGGCATTTCTAATACGCGACTCGTTCTTTTAACAATATCTTTTAATTCTTCTTCTTTGTAATATTCTAGTTTCGCAATTATCCCAAAACGATCCCGTAAAGGGGCGGAGATATCGCCAGCTCTTGTAGTTGCCCCGACTAAAGTAAAGGGTGGTAAATCAATCCGGATATTTCTTGATTTTCCTTCACTACCTATTACTAAATCGATTTCAAAATCTTCCATCGCCGGATATAAAACTTCTTCAATAAATTTAGGCATCCGGTGAATCTCATCTATAAATAAGACATCCCCCGGTTCCAAAGTAGATAAAACCGCGGCTAAATCCCCTGTTTTTTCTAAAGATGGCCCACTAGCAGTTTTAATATTACTACCTAGTTCATTAGCAATAATATGGGCAAGTGTAGTCTTACCAAGTCCTGGCGGCCCATATAAGAGCACATGATCTAGGGGTTCACTTCTAATTAAAGCTGCCTTAATAAAAATCCGAATATTTTCTTTAATTTCTTTTTGCCCTACATATTCATCTAAACTTTGGGGCCGAATATTTTTTTCAAAAACATCATCTGGTTGTAAATTTTCATCAACAATTCGTTCTTCCATGTCTACCCCCTCCTATTTTAATAATAATTTTAAAGCTTCCTTTATTTGTTCCTCTAACTTTTGTTCTTGATTTAATTTCGGTAATATCTTTTTAACATCGGGTAATTTATAACCTAAAGAAGTAAGGGCTTCCACTAACTCATCCATCTCACTAGGAGTAGAAGTATCACTAATTGTAAGTTTGCCTTTTAAATCTAAAATTATTTGGCGCGCTAATTTTTCCCCAATTTTCGGAAACTTCGTTAAATATAAAATGTTTTCCCGATCAATCGCATCAATAATCCCGGCAACACTACCCGTTGCTAACATTGGTAAAGCCATTTTAGGCCCTAACCCTTTAACATTAATAAGTCTTAAAAATAAATCTCTTTCTTCAATCGTTTTAAATCCATACAACGAAAACTCATCTTCTCTAATATAATTATATAAATAAACTAATACTTCTTCATTTACTTGATAACTAAAAGGATTAGCAACATATATTTTAAAACCTATACCCTTATTATCTAAAGTAATATAATTACTTCCATTTTCATAAACAATTCCTTTAATAAAACTAAACATTTTGTACCACCTCTTATATTGTACCATACATTATTTCGCACGCCAACCAAAAACTTAAAAAAATAAAAGGCTATTAAATGAAAAATTAAATGGAACACATCATTTTTTAATGTTCCATTAAGTGTTACAATGATCATCTTTCACTTTT